>JASHQP010000365.1 GCA_030039095.1 Streptosporangiaceae bacterium | reverse complement strand
GCCGCGCTGGCCGCCGCCGGCGTGGACCGGCGCTCGCGCGCCGGCCGCCACCGGCAGGGTCCGGCGCCGGCCTGTTCCGCCGGGATCGGGCGCGTTCAGTCGTAGAAGCCCAGCCGCCGCAGCTGCTTCGGATCCCGCTGCCAGTCCTTGGCGATCTTGATACGCAGGTCGAGGTAGACCCGGGTGCCGAGCAACGCCTCGATCTGCTGCCTCGCGCGGGAGCCGACCTCCTTCAGCCGGGCTCCCTTGGAGCCGATCACGATCGCTTTCTGGCTCGGGCGCTCCACATACATCAGCGCGTGCACGTCGATGAGGTCGTCGCGGCCCTCCCTCGGCGTCATCTCCTCGACCACGACCGCGATCGAGTGCGGCAGCTCGTCCCGCACCCCCTCCAGGATCGCCTCCCGGATCAGCTCCGCGACCAGCATCTGCTCGGGCTCGTCGGTCTCCTCGCCGTCCGGGTACAGCGGCTGGCCTTCCGGCAGGTGCGAGACGAGCACGTCTTCAAGCACGTCGAGCTGAAAGCCGGTCACGGCGGACACCGGCACGACGTCCGCCCAGTCGCCGAGCTGGCTCACGGCCGCAAGCTGGGCGGCGATCTGTTCCCTGGTGGCCATGTCGGTCTTGGTGACCACGGCGATCACCGGCGTCTTGCCCAGCCCGGCCAGCCCGGCCGCCAGGTACTTGTCCCCCGGCCCTATGCGCTCCAGGGCCGGGAGGCAGAACCCGATCACATCCACCTCGGTGAGCGTCGACCGGACCAGGCTGTCCAGGCGCTCGCCGAGCAGGGTTCGTGGCCGGTGCAGGCCGGGCGTGTCCACGATGACCAGCTCGGCGTCGGGCCGGTGCACGATTCCCCTGATCGCCCGGCGGGTGGTCTGCGGCCTGCTGCTCGTGATCGCCACCTTGGCCCCGACCAGCGCGTTCATCAGCGTCGACTTGCCCACGTTCGGGCGGCCGGCGAAACAGGCGAAGCCCGACCTGAACCCGGCCGGGACGGGCTGCTGCGGCGGCTCGGGGTGCTGCTGCGGCTCGGGCGGCTCTGGCTCGGCCTGCTGCTGCGGCGGCGTCTGCGGGGATCCCACGCCCGTGATTCTCCTCCAGTCGCGCCGCAAGCCCTAACTGGCACCGCCATGGCCACAGGTCAGCCGGGCGGGGCGCAACCGAGGGCGGGGCGGGCGGCCAGGCCGAGGTACAGCGCAACGGCCAGGCCCCTGGCCGACGCCAGCCAGCCCGGCGAACTGGCCAGCAGAACCGGCAGCAGGAGCACGGCGGAGCCGCCGAGCAGCCCGCCGATCACGGCCCGTTCCGGATTCCCGGCCCTGATCAGACGCCCGGTGGCAACGGCGTAGACCGCGTAGCAGAGCCGCGAGCCACCCAGCGAAGCGGCAGTTAGGGGCTCAGCGTCGCAATGAGGGTGCCGTCGGGGGCTGCGTGAAAGACGACGGCGTTCGGGCCCATGTCACGGACCGCGGCCAAGTCGGCCGGGTCGGGGCCGTCACCGTCGCTGACCAGGGCGGCAGCCTCCAGGTTGCCGGCTCCGCTGGACACCGCCATGGCCACCGCCAGGTGCAGCGCGGACAGCCGCAGTGAGGGCAGCGCCACGGCTGCCGCGGCATAGGTCCGCCCGGTCTCGTCGCGCACCGCGGCGCCCTCGGCAGCCATCACCCGCGCACGAGCCGATCGGGCAAGCGTGATGATCTTGAGGTCTTCCGGGCCGGGCTGGGCCTCGCTCACCCGGCAGAGTCTAGTCCGGCTGCTCCCGGGCCGGACGCGCCGGCGCGGTTGCCGGGCCGCCCTTCACCCGCGGTGCCGCGGCCGTTACCCGCGGAGTCGCTGCCGTTCTCGCCGGCTTCCTGCGGGATCCGCTCGACGGTCACGGCGGCGATCCGGTTGCGCCGCCCGGCCAGGCTCTCCGCGGTCAGCCGCAGGCCGGCCACGGTCGCGACCGAGCCGGCGATCGGGACCCTGCCGAGCCGCTGGGCCAGCAGGCCGCCCACGGTCTCCACGTCCTCGGCCTCGATGCTCACGCCGAACAGCTCCCCCAGTTCCTCGACCGGCAGCCGCGCGGTCACCCTGGCCCGGCCCGCGTCGAGCCATTCCACCGGCGGCTGCTCCTTGTCGTACTCGTCGGCAATCTCGCCGACGATCTCCTCGAGGATGTCCTCGATCGTGGCCAGGCCGGCGGTCCCGCCGTACTCGTCGATCACGATCGCGACGTGCGTCTGGCGTGCCTGCATCTCCCGCAGCAGCGCGTCGATCGGCTTGCTCTCCGGCACGAACGTGGCGGGCCGCATGATCGATTCGACCTTCTCGACCGACTCGCCCTCCCGGTGCTCGTAGCTGCGGGTGACGATGTCCTTGAGGTAGGCGATCCCGACGACGTCGTCCTCGTTCTCCCCGACGACCGGGATCCGGGAGAAGCCGCTGCGCAGCGCCAGCGACAGCGCCTGGCGCAGGGTCTTGCTGCGCTCGACGAACACCATGTCGGTGCGCGGCACCATGACCTCGCGGACGATCGTGTCGCGCAGCTCGAACACCGAGTGGATCATCGCGCGCTCGTCGGGCTGGATCACCCGGCGCTGCTCCAGCAGGTCCACCAGGCCCCGCAGGTCCTCCTCCGAGCCCGGCCCGCCGCCCCGGCCCGCGGCGCCTCCGGGTGCGAGCAGCAGCCGCGGCAGCGGCCCGAGCAGCCGCGTGACCGGGGCGACGATCGCGGCGGCGGTGCTGGCCATCCGAACCGCGTTGCGCCGTCCGAGCGACCTCGGCACGGTCCCGGAAACCAGGTAGATCGCAACGGTCATGACGCCCGCCGCGATCAGGAACGCGCGCCACCCGGTGCCGAGCCAGTGCACGAGCACGGCGGTGACCAGGACGACCGCGGCCAGCTCGGCCGCTATCCGGGCAAGCAGCAGCACGGACAGGTAGCGCGTGACGTCGGCGAGCACGACCTGCAGCGGCGTCGCCGGATGGCCGACACCTCGGCCGAGTTCCTTCGCACCCGCTCTCGAGACCCTTGCCAGGGCCGCCTCGGCGGCCGCGCACCAGCCAGCAAGCAGCGTCAGGACTACCGCCGCCACCAGCAGCCAGCCCATGGCCTGCTCACCCTTCTGCCCCGTCGCCCCTGGTCTTCGCCTGACCGGACCGGCCTTCCGGGGCGGCCGGGGCGCCGTCGGCGTCGCGTAACGGCCCCCATTCCGCCAGCAGGCGGTCCTGCAAACCGAACATCGTCGCGTGCTCGTCCGGCTCAGCGTGGTCATACCCCAGCAGGTGCAGGATGCCGTGCGTGCACAGCAGATCGAGCTCCTGCGCCGGGCTGTGCCCCGCCTTTTCTGCCTGCTGGACGGCCACCTGCGGGCACAGCACGACGTCGCCGAGCAGGGTTTCCGCGCTGTCGTCGTCGCTGCCGTGCTCGGCCTGGCCGCCGCCGGGATGCGCCACCGCCAGCTCGTCCATGGGGAAGGAGAGCACGTCGGTCGGCCCGTCCTCGCCCATCCAGCGCTGATGCAGGCCGGCCATGGCGTCGGTGTCGACGAGCAGCACCGACAGCTCAGCCAGCGGGTGCACGCGCATCTCGTCGAGCACGTGCCGCGCCAGCGCCGCCAGGCCCGCCTCGTCCACATCCACGCCGGACTCGTTGCGGATCTCGATGCTCATGTGGCCTCAGCGGTTCCGGTTGCCCTGGCGGCGGGACCGGCCCGGCTCCCCGGCCGCGGCCTGGTGCGCGTCGTAGCGCTCGTAGGCGTCCACGATGTCGGCGACCAGCTTGTGCCTGACCACGTCGTGGCTGGTCAGCCGCGAGAAGTAGACGTCATCGACCCCGTAGAGAATGTCCTGCACCAGGCGCAGCCCGCTGGTCTGTCCCGAGGGCAGGTCGACCTGGGTCACGTCGCCGGTCACCACGATCTTGGAGCCGAACCCGAGCCGGGTCAGGAACATCTTCATCTGCTCCGGCGAGGTGTTCTGCGCCTCGTCGAGGATGATGAACGAGTCGTTCAGGGTGTTGTGGGTCAGCAGGAAGTCTTCCGTGGTGTAGAGCGAGTCGGCGGCCGCCACCGAGATGCAGACCGCCTCGGCGGTTCCGGTCGGCTCGATGCTCTCGATGAACCGCATCGGCCGCCCGCCACCGCCCTCGGCGTCGTACTTCTCCCGCTTCCGCGTCAGCCGGAACGGCTCGATCCCCTCCGGAAGCCGGATGTCGATGATGTACGCGTCGTGGCGGTTGCAGACGGGCCTCCCTTGCGCGAATCCTGGAGTGCACCCGGCGGCGGGCCGAGTGCTGGCGTATGCGATCCCGCCGAGCGACCGGACAAGGAAGATCACGTTGTCACGCAGCCGCGGCGATACGGTCGAGTACTGCACGCGACACGTCCGGCCACGCTGGGTGACGGGACCACCGTCGGTATCGAGCAGGCCCTGCAGCACGGCCAGTCGCACCTTCGCCGAGTTGTACATGTAGATCTCAGGCACGAACTTGGTCGTCGACCGCGTCCCGTACAGCCCGAGGCGGCGCGCCGCCCCGGTCACCGGGTTTTCCACCAGGACCCTGCCGCGCCACGGAGATCTTCGCTGGCTCAGCATGTAGTCGGGCCTCTCTCTGGGGCGAACGTCGATGCCCGGCAGCCGGACCTGAAGTTCCCAGGCGAGCTCGACGTCGCCTGTGGCGAAGCTCGGCGTGGTGGTCCCGGTCGGGCAGCCGTCGCCGAGCAGGAGCCCGAGAGCGTACGGATCCATCGGCACCGGGCAGTACGGGAAGCACACGGGCGCGCTGTGCATGGGGAGCTCGTAGCGGTGGTAGTGGTTGGCGCGCAGGTTCCCGATCATCTCGCTGGTCTGGAGCACGCGGAACGGCTTGCCGCGGCGGCGGTCATCACGGGTGGTCACCGACCACAGGTGGTCGCCCGAGCAGAGCACCGAGGCGCCGTCCTGCGTGGTGAGCCGGTACATGTCCCTCTCGCCCTGCGGGTACACGCCGAGCACCGGTGTCGGCTCGCCGTTGGACCCAATGACCAGATCGCCGACGGCCAGCGATCCAATCGGCCGGAAGCCGTCCGGAGTCAAAACGGGAGAATCCACGCAGATCGCGCGGCCGCGCATGTACGCCAGGGGGGCTATCTCGATCGTGCCGGCGGCCGTGAGCTTGGGGATCGAGTCGGGGTCGATCATGTCGTGCAGGGCGTCGTAGAGCGGGCGCAGGTACGGGTCGATCTTCTCGTAGAGGGTTCCGGGCAGGAAGCCGAGCCGCTCCCCCGCCTCCACGGCCGGCCGGGTGAGGATGATCCGGTTGAACTCCTTGGCCTGCAGCGCCTTCACCGCCTTGGCCATGGCCAGGTACGTCTTGCCGGTACCGGCCGGGCCGATCGCGAACACGATCGTGTGCTTGTCGATCGCGTCCACGTAGCGCTTCTGGTTCAGCGTCTTCGGCCGGATCGTGCGGCCGCGTGCGGAGAGGATGTCCAGCGTCAGCACGTCGGCAGGCCGGGCGCCGGACTTGCGGCGCAGCATGGCCACGCTGCGCTCGACCACGTCGGCGGCGAGTTCGGCCCCGCTGGACAGCAGCTGGGTCAGCTCGTCGAAGAGCTTCGAGACGAGCGCGGTTTCCTCTGGGGTGCCGGTGACGGTGATCTCGTTGCCGCGCACGTGGATGTCGGCGCCGAACGCGCCCTCGATCACGTGCAGCAGCTCGTCCCGGGACCCGAGCAGGCTGACCATCGAATGGTCATCCGGAATAACGATCTTGACGCGGGTGCGGCCGTCCGGCGACGGCTCACCTTTGCGCGGATCTGTGGGAGTTTGTGTCAAGTGCCCTTCCCTGCCGGGGCGCCTTTCCGGGCCCGCATGCCCGCCATGTTATCCGCAGCGGGCGACATTGCCGGCCCCATCGGAGTGCGCATCATCCAGGCCGCCATGACCTGGCCGGACATCAGCCGGGCGGCCAGCTCATCGGCCTGCCGCCGAGGACGTGGGCGTGCACGTGGTGGACTGCCTGGCCGCCGTCGTCGCCGGTGTTGAACACCACCCGGTAGCCGGTCTCCGCCACGGCCGAGTTGCGTGCCACCAGCACCGCCTGGGCGGCGATCTCGTCCAGCAGGCCGTCGCCAGCCTCGGCGACCTCGGCCAGGTTCTCGAGGTGCTGTTTCGGTATCACCAGAATGTGCACCGGCGCCTGAGGGTTTATGTCCCGGAATGCAATAGTGCGTTGGCTTTCGAGCACCCGTGTAGCCGGGATCTCTCCCGCCGCGATGCCACAGAACAAGCAATCAGCCACGCCGGAGATCTTAACCGTTGCCCTGCCTAATGACCCGGCGGCATATATGGTTGCAGTACCGCGAACCCCCGACGTACCACCCTTGGGGTTGCACGGCCCAGCGTGTGCTGACTTCCGTGCCACCCATACTCCTCACGCAGCGGCGGTCGCGGCCATCTGAACTCATTACGGGATGGGTGGGTGTGGGGGCGGTGGAACCGTTTAAACCACGTGGCGCGTGGCCAGGCGCGAAGATACGACATGATGCTCGGTGAACCTGCCGACGCGCCTACGCGTCCAATTCACGTGATCGAAACCCTGGCGGCCGATGCCGCTCTGGGCTCGGTTTCGGCCGACTGGGACGCCGACCGCGCAGTGACCGCGCTGTACAGCACGCACTACCGTTCGCTGGTGCGGCTCGCGGCTCTGCTGGTTCGTGACGTCGCAACGGCGGAGGAGGTAGTGCAGGACTCGTTTGTCGCGATGCACGACGGCTGGCGCCGGCTTCGGGACAGCGAGAAGGCACTGTCCTACCTCCGGCAGTCGGTGGTGAACCGGTCCCGCTCCGTGCTGAGGCACCGCGTGGTGGTGGACCGGAACGCCCCGAAACCGTCCCCGGACATGCCGAGCGCCGAACACGGCGCGATTGTCCTGCTCGAGCGCTCGGCCGTGGTTGCGGCCCTGCGCACGCTGCCGGCGCGGCAGCGTGAGGCGCTCGTGCTGCGCTACTACGGCGACATGTCCGAAGCCCAGATCGCCGACATCATGGGGATCAGCAGGGGTGCGGTGAAGAGCCATACGGCCAGGGCCATGTCTGCGCTGCGCAGTGTGCTGGAGCGTGAGGCATGACGCGTCTCGACCTCGAGGAGATCCTGCGGCGGGAACTGCACGCCGCCGCGGAGTCGATCGAGCCTGCGCCCGGCGGCCTCGGCCTGATCCGCGCGCGCCTGTCACCGCCCCGCCCGCTGCCCATTGCCTGGCTGATGGTCGCGTGGACCAGTTTCGGCCAGCCTGCGCTGCTGCTGCTCGATCAGGCGCTGGTGGCGTTCGGCGACTGGCTGCGCGCGATGGCGCGCCCGGTGCTCGAGCCGCTGCACCCGCTCGCCGACAGGCTGCGGCCGGCGGTCCAGCCCACGTGGAGCAAGGCACGGGCCGCGTTCGGGCCGCGCACCGAGTCCGCCGGCCGCCCGTCGCGCTATGCGTGGCTGCGGCCCGCGCTGGTGATGGCGGCCGTGGTGGCTGTGGCGGTGGCCGGCGGCTTCGCCCTGTCCGGGCTGCCGCGCCAGATCCAGCAGGCCGCGTCGTCGATGCTGTCGAACCCGCCGCACACCACGAAGCATGGGCAGGGTCCCAACGTGACCGGCAACGGCCATAAGCTGGTTCCGGCGCCCGGTGTCGTCAGCCCGACGCCGAAGCCGTCCGCCAGTTGCTCGCCGTCGCGGAAGCACAAGGCAGCGCCGGCGCCCAGTTCGACGCCGTCGCCAACCCCGTCGCCGACGCCGACGCCGACCGTGGGCTCGAGCCCGTCGCCGACGCCGCCGGACAGCCCCTCGCCGACGCCGTCGGACAGTGCCAGCGGCGATAGTCCAACGTCGTCCAGCAGCCAGTCCGCCAGCGACACCAGCGACCTGGTCCTGACCAGCGCGGTCAGCCTGAACGCGGTCTCCAAGGACAAGCCGACGCCTGACCCGTCGTGCACGGCTTCCCCTGGTAGCTGAGCGGGCGCCCAGCGAACGCCTCCGCAGCGCCTGCAGCGCCTAGGCCCAGCGGGCGGAGCCGGCCAGCGCGAGCGTTGCCGCCACCGCGCCGGCCGAGGACGAGCGGAGCACGGTCGGTCCAAGCCGGACTGGAATGGCCCCGGCGGCCGTCAGGAGGCCGGCCTCCGCGGGGCTGACCCCGCCTTCCGGCCCGACGATCACGACGATCTCGCCGCCGTGCGGCATGGCGAGGCTGCCGAAGGCTGCCGCAGCACCGGGCTCGAGCAGGATCGCCAGCGCGGCGGTGCCGGCCCGGCGGGCGATGGCCGGCGTCCCCTCGGGGCCGGTTACCTCGGGGATCCAGGCGCGCCGCGACTGCTTGGCCGCCTGGCGGGCGGTCGCCCGCCAGCGCGCCAGTGCCTTGCCTGCCCGGTCGTCGCGCCAGCGGGCCACGCAGCGCTCTGCCTGCCACGCCACGACCTCGTCGACACCCACCTCGGTCATGATCTCGACGGCGAGCTCACCGCGGTCGCCCTTGGGAATCGCCTGGACGACGACGATCCTGGGCTCGGCGGCCGGGACCGTGCGCCTGGACAGGACGGCTAGCTCGATCTCGCCCGGCCCGGTGCGGGTCACGGTGCATTCGGCGATCGTGCCCGCCCCGTCCGTGACGTCGACTCGCTCGCCCACGGCCAGCCGGCGCACGGTGGCCGCGTGACGCCCCTCGGCCCCGGTGAGGATCACAGATCCGCGCCCGAACTCGTCAGGGCCGGCCAGGAAGACCGGCGGCGTTGCCCCGCCCTCCGCCTTCGGCGTTGCCCCGCCCTGCGCCTTCGGCGTTGCCCCGCCCTGCGCCTGCGGGGTCCCGCCTTCCCTCTTCACGCCGGGCGCGGGGTCAGCGGCCGTTGAACGCGTCGCGCAGCCGGGAGAAGAACCCTTGCTGGCCCGGCTGGAACTTGCCGGGCGGCGACTCCTCGCCGCGCATCTTGGCCAGCTCCCTGAGCAGGTTCTCCTGCTCGGGCTCCAGCTTCGTCGGCGTCTCCACGGTCACGTGGATGATCAGGTCGCCGCGGCCCGAAGCGTTCAGGTGCGCGGTTCCCTGCCCGTACAGCGGTATCGCCTGCCCGGACTGGGTCCCCGGCCTGATGTCCACGTCGGCCGGGCCGTCCAGGGTCTGCACCTTGAGGGTGGCCCCGAGCGCCGCGGCCACCATCGGGATCGTCACCGTGCAGTGCAGGTCGTCGCCCTGGCGCTCGAAGATCGTGTGCGGCCGCTGCACGATCTCGAGGAACAGATCGCCGGCCGGGCCTCCGCCCGGCCCGGTCTCGCCCTCGCCGGCCAGCTGGATGTGCGTGCCGTCCTCCACGCCGGCCGGGATCCGCACCTTGATGGTGCGGCGGGTGCGCACCCGGCCTTCGCCGTCGCACTCCGGGCACGGCCTGCGGATAACGGTGCCGAAGCCGCCGCAGCCGGGGCACGGCCGTGACGTCATCACCTGGCCGAGGAACGACCGGGTGACCTGGCTCACCTCGCCGCGACCGCTGCAGACCTCGCAGGTTTCCGGGTGCGTGCCGGGTGCCGTGCCCTCGCCCGAGCAGCTCGGGCAGACGACCGCGGTGTCCACCACGAGATCCCTCGTCGTCCCGAACGCGCACTCGGCCAGGTCGAGCTCGACCCGGATGGTCGCGTTCCGGCCGCGCCGTGCCCTGCTCCGCGGCCCCCTGGTGGCCGTACCACCCCCGAAGAAGGCGTCCATGATGTCGCTGAAAGGGAACCCGGCCCCGAAGCCGCCTGGGCCCGCTCCGGCCTGCGCAAAGGGATCAGCGCCCAGGTCGTACATCTGCCGCTTGCTGGGGTCCGAGAGCACCTCGTACGCCTGGGTGATCTCCTTGAACCGCTCCTGCGTCTCCGGATCGGGGTTGACGTCCGGATGCAGCTCCCTGGCCAGCCTGCGGTAGGCCTTCTTGATCTCGTCAGGATCAGCGTCACGCCTCACGCCAAGGACGCCGTAGTAATCGTTCGCCACGCGCATCCCCTATGACTCCGCCAAGATCTGACCCACGTACCGTGCCACCGCGCGCACCGCTCCCATCGCCGTCGGGTAGTCCATTCGTGTCGGGCCGAGCACGCCAAGGCTGGCCAGCGCCCGATCGCCGGAACCATAGCCCGTTGCCACCACAGAGGTACTCCGCAGGCCCTGTACCTCGTTCTCAGAACCGATCCTGACCGTCAGCGATTCCTGGTCCCCGGACTCGCCGAGCAGCCGCATGAGCACAACCTGCTCCTCCAGCGCCTCGAGCACCTCGTGCAGGCCCTGGGTGAAGTCGGCGGCGGTCAGGTTGGCTGCGCCGCCGACGACGATCCGCTCCTCGTGCCGCTCCACCAGAGTTTCCAGGATCACCGAGAAAACCGCAGCCGCATTGGCACGCTCGTCCGGGGCGACGCGCCCGGGCAGCTCGGCGACGACGGACGCGACGTCGGTGAGCTGGCGCCCGTCGAGGCAGGCGTTGAGGACCGCACGCAGCTGGGTGATCGACTCCTCGGCGATCGCGCCGGGCAGGTCCACCGAGCGCTGCTCCACCCGCCCGGTATCGGTGATCAGCACGAGCAGCAGCCGGCGGTCGGTCAGCGTCACCAGCTCGACGTGACGGACCGTGGACCTGATGAGCGACGGGTACTGGACGACCGCCACCTGGCGGGTGAGCTGCGCGAGCAGCCGGACCGTGCGCATGACGACGTCATCGAGGTCGTACGCACCGTTGAGGAATGTCTCGATTGCCCGGCGCTCGGCGGACGAGAACGGCCGGACAGCGGACAGCCGGTCGACGAAGAGCCGGTAGCCCTTGTCGGTCGGCACGCGACCCGCGCTCGTGTGCGGCTGCACAATGAAGCCCTGCTCCTCGAGCACGGCCATATCATTGCGGATGGTCGCCGGGGAGACGTCGAGGTTGTGCCGGTCGACGAGCGACTTGGAGCCAACCGGCTCATTGGTGGACACATAGTCCTCGACGATGGCGCGCAGCACCGCCAGCTTCCTGTCGTCGAGCACGCGCCCACCTCCCTGGCACTCCTATCTCTCGAGTGCCAGTCTATGGCGGGAAGGATACTGGGATGGAGCATCAACGTCACGGCCGAGTTCGGCGATGCTGTAACCACGGGCTACCGTAAGAGCTGGAAGGGACGGGGCAGCGGAACGCTCATGAGCAGCAATCCATCCAGGCCGACGCCGGAGTGGCCAGCACCAGGGCCAGCGTCATCGGAGCCACTCGACGCTCTCCCCGCTGCCGACGAAGGCTTCGCCGCACCGTCGGAGCGCTACCACACCGGCCCGCAGGACGCCTTCCATGCCGGCCCGCAGGATCGCGTTCCGGGCGGTGGTGCGGCCCGCTGGCCCACGACGCGGTCACCATGGCCCAGGCCGGGCGTGGCGCAGGCCACGGGGACCCCAGAGCCGGAAACCGGCCGACACCCCGCGGCCGCGGCGCCGGCCACCGCGGAGTCCCCCGCCGTACCGGGCTCCGCCGATCCGCGCGACGAGCGCCTGGCCACGCTCGGCTACCTGGGGGTACCCTTCCTCGGCCCGCTGGTCCCCGTCGCGATCTACCTGCTCGAGGGGCGGTCGTCGGCCTATACGCGCCGGCACGCGGCCCAGGCGCTCAACCTGTCGATCACCACGCTCCTGTTTGCCATCTGCGTGCTGATCCTCGCCGCGATGCTGGCCCTGGACAGTATCGTGGTCGCGCTCATCATCGCGGTGCCCCTCGCCGTTGCGCTGTGGCTGGTCACGCTCGCTTACGTGATCGTCGCCGGATCCAGCGCGAACCGCGGTGACTACTACGCGATCCCGTCCTGGATCTGCGCCTCCATCGTGCACTGAAGCGGTTGCCGGAACGGGCCGTGTGCCGGTACCCCGGTGAGGTCAGTCGGTCAGGCCGCGGATCACGGCGTCGGCCAGCAGCCTGCCGCGCTCGGTCAGGACCACTCTGGACTGCGCGTAGGCCTCGGGGTCGGCCAGGCCATCTCCGGCGGCCGATGCCGCGGCCGCGCGCCCGGCCGGGGACAGCTCGGCCAGCGGGCAGCCGGACGCCAGCCGGGTCGCCAGCATGATCCGCTCGGTCTGGCGCTCCGCCGGGGTCAGGATCTCGCGCGCCTGCCCCGGGCTCACCCCGGCCGCGATCCTGGACGCGTACGCGGCCGGGTGCCGCACGTTCCACCACCGGGTCCCGGCGATGTGGCTGTGAGCGCCGGGACCGACGCCCCACCAGTCCCCGCCGGTCCAGTAGAGCAGGTTGTGCCGGCACGCCGCGTCCGGCGACGCCGCCCAGTTGGAGACCTCGTACCAGCGCAGGCCCGCGCTCGCGAGCAACTCGTCGGCGGCCAGGTACCGGTCGGCCATCACGTCGTCGTCCGGGGCGGGGAGCTCTCCCCGGCCGATCCTGGCGGCCAGCCTGGTGCCCTGCTCGACGATCAGCGAATAGGCGGAGATGTGGTCCGGCCCGGCGGACACGGCGCTGCGCAGCGACGCGATCCAGTCCTCGTCGCTCTCCCCCGGCGTTCCGTAGATCAGGTCGAGGCTGACGTGCTCGAAGCCCGCCGAGCGGGCCCACGCCACGCACTGTTCCGGCCGCCCGGGCTGGTGCCTGCGGTCCAGCACGGCCAGCACGCGGGTGACCGCGCTCTGCATGCCGATCGAGAGCCGGGTCACGCCGCCGGCGCGAAGCTGCGCCAGGGCCGGCTGGTCGATGGTTTCCGGGTTCGCCTCCGCGGTCACCTCGGCGCCCGGGACGAGGCCGAACTCGCCGTCGATCGCGGCCAGGATCGCGGCCAGGTCGGCGGGCGGCAGCAGCGTGGGCGTCCCGCCGCCGAAGAACACCGTCGACGCCGGCCTGGCCGCCGCGCCGAGCACCTTCCGCGCCTGCCGGATCTCCTCGATCGCCTGGCCCGCGTAGGACTCCCTGGTCGCTCCCGGCCCAAGCTCGGTGGCGGTGTAGGTGTTGAAGTCGCAGTAGCCGCAGCGGGTCACGCAGAACGGCACGTGCACGTAGACGCCGAACGGGCGGCCGGCGGACCCGGCGAGGGCCTCGGGCGGCAGCGCGCCGTCGGCGGGGACGGGCGCACCCTGCGGTGGCGGGCCTGGGGACACACCGGCACGGTAGCCCCGGTTCGGCAGCCGGTCGAACCGGGGCCGGACCCTGCCGAGCCGCTGGAACGCGGGTTAAGCTGGCCGCATCGGGGAGCTGGAGGCAGGCGATGACGGCGCAATCGGGGTACGGCATTCCCGCCGGGGGCAACGCTTATCTGCGGGCGTCCAGCGCCGACCGGGACCGCGCCATCGACGTGCTGAAGGCCGGCTACGCCGAGGGCAGGCTGACCAAGGAGGAGTACGAGGGCCGTGCGGACCGGGCGTTTGCCGCGCGCACGGTCGGCGACCTGGCCCTGGTCACCGCCGACCTGCCCGGCGGGCGCCTCGCCCAGCCCGCCTGGCCGGGCGCGCCGGCCAGGACCAACTCGCTGGCGATCGCGTCCCTGGCGTGCGGCGTCGGCCAGCTCTTTCTCGGCCCGCTGAGCACGTTCCCGGCGATCGTCCTCGGCCACATGGCCCGCCGGGAGATCCGCCGCACCGGCGAGAACGGCAGGGGCATGGCGGCCGCGGGCCTCGTGCTCGGCTGGACGGGTTTCGCCTTTCTGGTGCTGGCCTGCCTGTTCATCGTGGTGATCATCTCCGCGGTATCGCGGGGCTGACCAGCCAGGCCCCCCGCCCCCGGAGCCCCGAGCCCTGGCCCGCCGCCCCCCGGAGCCCACAGCCCCGGCCCGCCGCCCCCGGAGCCCACAGCCCCGGCCCGCTCAGCGCCGCTTGTCCGGGCCCTGCTCCGTGGAGAGGGCCGCGACGAACGCTTCCTGCGGCACCTCCACGCGGCCGATGACCTTCATCCGGCGCTTGCCTTCCTTCTGCCGCTCCAGCAGCTTGCGCTTGCGGGTGATGTCGCCGCCGTAGCACTTGGCGAGCACGTCCTTGCGCAGCGCGCGGATGTTCTCCCGCGCGATGACGCGCGAGCCGATGGCGGCCTGGATCGGCACCTCGAACTGCTGGCGCGGAATCAGCTCCCTCAGCCGGGCGGTCATCGCCAGGCCGTACTCGCGCGACTTGTCCGCGTGCACGATCTGGCTGAACGCGTCGACCGGCTGGCCCTGCAGCAGAATGTCGACCTTGACCAGATTGGCCTCCTGCTCGCCGGCCGGCTCGTAGTCCAGCGACGCGTAACCCCGGCTGCGCGACTTCAGCTGGTCGAAGAAGTCGAAGATGATCTCGGCGAGCGGCAGCGTGTACCGGATCTCCACCCGGTCGGCGGACAGGTAGTCCATGCCGAGCAGCGAGCCGCGCCTGCCCTGGCACAGTTCCATGATCGTGCCGATGTAGTCACTGGGGGCGAGCACGGTCGCGCGCACGACCGGCTCGAAGACCTTCCCGATCTTGCCGTCACTGGCCCTGCCAGACAACCCCCCGGACCCCCCCGGAAAGTCGCTCGGGTTCGTGACGGTTATCTCCTCGCCGGTCTCCATCACCACCCGGTAGACGACGTTCGGGGCCGTGGAGATCAGCGTCAGGTCGAACTCCCGCTCCAGCCGCTCCCTGACGATGTCCATGTGCAGCAGGCCGAGGAACCCGCAGCGGAAGCCGAACCCGAGCGCGGTCGACGTCTCGGGCTCGTAGACCAGCGACGCGTCGTTCAGCCGCAGCTTGTCCAGCGCGTCCCTCAGCTCGGGGTAGTCGTCCCCGTCCACCGGGTACAGCCCGGAGAACACCATCGGCCGGGGGTGCTCGTAGCCGGCCAGCGGCTCGAGCGCGGGGCTGCTCGCGCTCGTGACGGTGTCGCCGACCCGCGCCTGGCGCACGTCCTTCACGCCCGTGATCAGGTAGCCGACCTCGCCGGCGGCCAGGCCGTCGGACGGAACAGGCTCCGGCGAGATCACGCCGACCTCGAGGGTCTCGTGCACCGCCTTGGTCGACAGCATCAGCGTCTTCTCGCGCCGCGACAGGCGGCCGTCGACCACCCGGACGTACGTGACCACGCCGCGGTAGGTGTCGTAGACCGAGTCGAAGATCATGGCCCGGGCCGGGGCCTCGAGGTCGCCGGACGGCGGCGGCACCCGCTCGACGACGGTGTTCAGCAACTCGGCGACGCCCTCGCCGGTCTTGGCCGAGACCCGGAGGATCTCCGCGGGGTCGGTGCCGATCAGGCCGGCGATCTCGGCCGCGTACTTCTCCGGCTCGGCGGCCGGCAAGTCGATCTTGTTCAGCGCCGGGATCAGGGCCAGGTCGGCGTCGAGCGCCAGGTACAGGTTGGCCAGGGTCTGCGCCTCGATGCCCTGCGCGGCGTCCACCAGCAGCACCGCGCCCTCGCAGGCGGCAAGGGACCGGGACACCTCGTAGGAGAAGTCGACGTGGCCGGGGGTGTCGATCAGGTTCAGCACGTACTCGCGGCCGTCGTTGCCGCGCCACGGAAGCCGGACCGCCTGGCTCTTGATCGTGATGCCGCGCTCGCGTTCGATGTCCATCCGGTCGAGGTACTGCGCGCGCATCTGCCGCTCGCCCACGACGCCGGTGAGCTGGAGCATCCGGTCCGCAAGCGTGGACTTGCCGTGATCGATGTGGGCGATGATGCAGAAATTGCGGATCACCGCCTGGTCGGTACGGCCAGGCTCGGGCATGGGTGGCTGCTCCCGCAGAACTCGGTCCGATCGGCCATCGGGCTCGACGTGCGCGCTGGCAGATCCTTGTCGCCGTCTATGTTTGCATGCCGGAGCGGATGCCGAGGCCAGCAGGCGCCCCGCCCCCGTTCCAGCCGCCCCCTCGGCACCCCCACCCCCCGCGCCGCCCCAGCACGCCGCCAGGCCGCGCGGAAACGACAGCGACGGGCCGGCGCCGCTGCCAGGACACGCCCGGAAACGACAGCAACGGGCCGGCGCCGCTGCTAGGACCGCAGCAACGGGCCGGCGACCCTAACGCTGCGCCGCGGCCCGCACACCTGCGGCCCGCACACCCGCGGCCCGCGCACGTCGCGGCCCGCACCCGCGCCGGGACGGCCAGTTTGAGCGGGCGGGCTCATCTCGGATATCCTGTGCAACCGGCTGCCCGCATGCCCGCAGTGTCCTGCCGGGTGCGACGCCGCGGTTTCGTCGCGGCGGGCATATCCGCAAGAGTTCACATATTTCTAGCGAGGCACACGCGTGGCGAATATCAAGTCCCAGATCAAGCGCAACAAGCAGAACGAAAAGGCCCGCCAGCGCAACAAGGCGGTCAAGTCGGCGCTGAAGACGTCGGTGCGCCAGTTCCGCGAGGCAGCGGACGTGGGTGACGAGGAGAAGGCCACGCAGGCCATGCGGGCCGCGTTCGTCAAGCTCGACAAGGCGGCCAGCAAGGGTGTCATCCACAAGAACCAGGCAGCCAACCGCAAGTCGGCGATCTCCAAGCGCGCCGCGCAGCTCGACATCCACTGACACGCCCACCACGGCCGACTGCGGCCAGCGGCCGGCCGCGGGTCAGCTGGCTGAGCGGCAGGCCACGATCTCGGTGATCGCGCGTTCGAGCGCGTAACCCGGGCTCGCACCCTCGCCCTTCACCTGGGCGTCGACCTGTGCCACGACGGCGTGCGCCCGCGCGACGCCCTCGCCGGTCCAGCCCTTGAGCTGCTGGCGCACCCGGTCCACCTTCCATGGCGGCATGCCGAGCTCGGCCGCCAGCGCGTCCGCGCCCCTGGTCCGCGCCGCCGTGCCCACCCGGCCGAGCGCCCGGACCCCCTGCGCCAGCGCGCTCGTGATCAGCACCGGTGAGACCCCGGTGGCCAGGGCCCAGCGCAGCTGCGCGAGCGCCTCGCCCAGCCTTCCCTCGACCGCGCGGTCGGCGACGGTGAACCCGGTCGCCTCCGCCCGGCCACGGTAGTACTGCGCGACAACGCCCTGGCTGATCACGCCGGTGGTGTCGGCGGCCAGCTGGCTGCACGCCGCCGCAAGCTCACGCAGGTCGGTCCCGACCGCGTCGAGCAGCGCGCGCAGCCCCCCATCGTCGGCCTTCCGCCCGGCCCTGGCGAACTCGGCGCGCATGAAGTCGAGGCGCTCGCCGAAGCGCTTTACCGCGGGGCAGTCGACCCGGCGCCCGCCGTGGCCGGTGAGCAGCGACTTGTTCTTGGCCGCGCCGGAATGGGTGAGCACGAACGTCACGTCGGGTGGCGGCGCTGCCAGCTGGCTGGCGAGCTCGGCCGCGACATCCTTGGTGGCTTCCTGGGTCGACCGGACGACGACCAGGCAGCCGCCGCCGAACAAGGACGGCGCGGTGAGCATGGACAGGTCGCCGGGCCGCAAGCCGGCGGCGCGCACGTCGTGCACATCCGGCGTTTCTGACGAGGCCGCTGCGGCCTCGGCCACGGCCGCCTGCACGGCACGCTCGACCAGCAGTTCCTCGTCTCCGACGATCACCGTCACGGCGGCGGCGGCTGCAGAAGCGGCAGGCATGCCTGCAGCATGCCACACAACCGAGCCGCGGCCGTCTCGCTCAGGTGGTCGTCGGCTCCTCGCCGTCCGGCTCAGGCAGTCACCGGCTCCCCGCCCCGCCACACGCGGACGGGCTCGAGGCCGTAGGCCCAGGCGAACGCGCCCTCGTGATCGGCGTCCCAGGCCACGATGTCGGCGAACCGGCCGCGGACCATCGCACCGCGGTCGGGCGCGCGGAGGGCGTGGGCGCCGCCAATCGTCGCCGCGCGCAGCGCCTCCGTGACGGTCATCCCGAAGTGCGACACGGCCAGCGCGATCACGAGCGGCATGGACGTGATCCCCACGCCGCCGGGCGAGTGGTCGGACCCGAGCCCGACCGCCACTCCCTTGTCCAGCAAGCTGCGCACCGGCGGGATGCGGCCCGTTGCCAGCGAGGTGGCGGGGCAGAGCACGGCGGCGACGCCCGCTCGCGCCAGGGCGGTCACGTCCTTCTCGTCGGCCTCCTGCAGCAGGTCGGCCGATGCGCAGCCGATCTCGGCCGCCAGCCGCGCCGCGCCGTTGCGCGGGTCACCGCACGCGTGCAGCCGCGGCAGCAGGCCCGCCTGGCGGCCCGCGTTGAGGACCCAGCGCGCCTCCCGCTCGGTGAAGCGCCCGTCGTCGCAGTACACGTCCACGCTGTCGGCACCGGCCACGGCCGCGTCGGCGCACCAGCCGCTGACCGCGTCGATGTAGTCGTGGCGGCGGCCAAAGTACTCGGGTGGCACGGCGTTCGCGGCGAGGAAGGTCGCGTGCACACGCGGCACCCCGTGCTCGCCCTCGAGCGAGCGCAGCAGCCGGATGTCTGCCAGTTCCCCGTCCCTGGTCAGGTGGTAGCCGGTCTTGGCCTCGATCGTCGTTGTGCCGCTCCGCATCCAGCTGCGCATCCGCGCCCGGACCGCGTCGCACAGCGTCCAGGGGTCGGTTCCCCTGGTGACCGTGACCGTGGACGCCATCCCGCCGCCGGCGGCGGCGATGTCAGCCGACGACGAGCCGCTCGCCCGCATCGCCAGTTCCGCGTACCGGTTGCCGGCGTAGACGGGGTGCGTGTGCGCGTCGATGAGCCCGGGTGTGACCAGCCCGCCGTTGAGGTTCTCCACGTGGTCGACGTCGACGATGTCGGCGATCACGCCGGGAATGCTGCCCGGAAGCTCCGACGCCGGACCCACCCATGCAATGCGGTCGTTATGAACAAGTATTGCCGCATTACTCCATACTTCGGAACCGGTCCACAGCCGGCCGATGTTGGTGAGCAGGCGAACAGTCACCGTCCGGCGCCCCCCTGCGGGAAAGCGCGTCGGGTGATGGTTCGGCTGGCCATGAGCGGTCACCTGCTATGACTCGTGTCGGGCGCCTGCCGCCGACTAACACTCAGTTGGAGAGGATCTATAGAGCGCTGCTGATACGCCAACCAACAATATCGGTTGAGTCACGTTATTGCACAAGAGGGCCGTTGTACAGAGGCGCGCACAGATTTGCCTTGGCTGAATGGCGACTCAAAAACGCTGCGTGCTCTTCCGCATGCGCGGAGTTGCCGCAGCCGCGCAGAAGCCGGGCGAACAAGGGCTGACAGGATGCGGACCTGCGCCGATAGACCCTGCGCCGAGACAACCCCGGCGGGACACTTGTGCCCCCGGCGACCGTGCCCGAGGCCAGCCCCGAACCGGTGCTCTTGTTTCCCCTGACCTGCGCGCGTTTTCCCTGACCTGCGCGGTGACGCTTACCGGCACACCCTTGTGCCACCGAGATCCGCGCTTTGCGCAGGCTATTTGCCCGGCGACGTTTCCGCCGACCGCCGACCACAGGACGCCGGGCGTGGTCCGCGCCGCCAGCCGGGCCCGAATGCGCCTCGCCACACCGGCCAAATATGTCCAGCCGCGGAATTACAAGGCGGTTACTGCCTTCGAACTTCCACCACGTAATTGCGCGATTATTGTGACATCAGGAGCTGCAAAGGATTGCATACCCGAATACGGCAAGTGTCGGCATTCGGCTCGCTGGCGCGGGCACCAGGCTGCCAGGGTGGGCTCGGAGAGCAGAACTGCGAGTCCGGGCGCGGAGAACATGCGTTTCAGCCGGACGCCGTCGGCGCGGCGAGCCGGCCGAGTTCCGCCGCCAGACCCGGGGGCACGCGCGCGGTGAGCTCGGTGCCGTCCGTCCCGTGCCGGACGGCGAGCACCTCGCCCTCCTGGTGCGCGCGGGAGACGAGATCACCCCGGTCATACGGGATCGTGACGACGACCTCGGTGTCGTGCCGCGGGAGCAGCCGGTCAAGCTCGCGGAGCAGTTCGTCGATGCCCTCACCGGTGCGGGCCGAGACGACCAGCGCACCGCGCTCGGCCAGCCGCAGCCCTTCCACCTCGATCGGGTCGGCCTGGTCCGCCTTGTTGATCACGACGATCTCGGGCACGTCGCCGGCGCCGATCTCGGCGAGCACCTCGCGAACGGCAGCGATCTGGGCCCGCGGGTCTGCGTCCGACCCGTCGACGACGTGCAGGATCAGATCTGCGTCGGTGACCTCTTCCAGCGTGGACCGGAACGCGTCGACGAGCTGGTGCGGCAGATGCCGGACGAACCCCACCGTGTCGGTGAGCGTGAAGGGCAGGCCTGCGGGGGTTCGCGCGCGCCGCACGGCAGGGTCGAGCGTGGCGAACAGCGAGTCGTCTACCAGCACCTGCGCCCCGGTCAGCCGGTTGAGCAGGCTCGACTTGCCCGCGTTGGTGTATCCGGCGATCGCGACCGAGGGAACCTCTCGCCTGCGCCGCCGCCCGCGCTGCACCTGCCGCCCGACGGCCATCTCGGCCAGCTCCCGGCGCAGCTTTGTGATGCGCGACCGGATCCGGCGCCGGTCCGTCTCGATCTTTGTCTCGCCGGGACCACGGGTTCCGATCCCGCCGCCACCGGCCACCCGGCCCCCGGCCTGCCGGGAGAGCGTCTCGCCCCAGCCGCGCAGCCGGGGCAGCAGGTACTGCAGCTGCGCGAGCTCGACCTGGGCCTTGCCTTCCTTGCTGCGGGCGTGCTGGGCGAAGATGTCCAGGATCAGCGCGGTCCGGTCGACGACCTTGACCCGGACAATGCCCTCGAGCCTTCGCAGCTGGCTGGCCGCGAGCTCGCCGTCGCAGATCACCGTGTCCGCGCCGGTCGACGCCACGAGCTCGGCGAGCTCGGCGGCCTTGCCCGCGCCGACGTAGGTCGCCGAGTCGGGCCGGCTCCGCCGCTGGATCAGGCCGTCAAGGACCTGGGACCCGGCGGTCTCGGCCAGCCGGGACAGCTCGCGGAGCGAATTCTCCGCCATGGCCAGGGTCCCGTCCGTCCAGACCCCCATCAGCACCACGCGCTCCAGGCGCAGCTCGCGGTACTCGACCTCGGTGACATCCTGGAGCTCGGTCGAGAGCCCGGCGACCCGGCGCAGAGCGTGCCGGTCTTCCAGGTCCAGCTGGCCCGCGTCCAGTTCCGGCTGATCCGGCTGATCCGGCTGATCCGGCTCGGCCGGCTCGGCCGGGCTGCCGGCCTCCGGGATCATGGGCATCTGGCTCGATGGAACGGACATCTTCCTCCCAGGCTGGGCTTTCGGGCCGATCGCGGCCTTCTTCTCGCGGCCGGCTGCCGGTCGTCCACGATGGTCCCACGGCGGCGGCTCACGGTCATCTGGTTAAGCCCCACCTGCTGTAACGCTGCGAGCGCCGCAAATGTGACCCGACGGCGTGGATCGGAGCGGGGTGCGGCCGCGCCGCCCGCTGGGCGCATTAGCATGCGCGATTGTGGCGCCGTTCTTGCCCGGGCCACAAACCCGGGTCCCGGCTTTGACCGTGGCGCCCGGCGACGGTTAGCGTCGGGACCGGTAGCGTCGTGACCAGGGCCGGCCGGCGCTGGCCGCGCAGGCCCGCCCCAGCATGCCTTCCGGGAGGAGCAAGCGTGACCGAGACCGACGGCGTCCAGATCACCGCCCCTGCGGGTGACCGATACCACGAGATCCTCACCGGCGAGGCGCTCGGCTTGCTGGCGGAGCTGCACCGGGAGCTCGGCCCCCGCCGCACCGAGCTGCTGGCCGCCCGGGCCCGGCGGCAGGCCGAGCTCATCGACGGCGCGACGCTGGACTTCCTGCCCGGGACCCGCCAGATCAGGGAGGACCCGGCGTGGCGCGTGGCGCCCCCGGCGCCCGGCCTGGTCGACCGGCGGGTGGAGATCACCGGGCCGACCGACAAGAAGATGACGATCAACGCGCTCAACTCGGGCGCACGCGTCTGGCTCGCCGACTTCGAGGACGCGAACACCCCGCTGTGGGACAACATGGTCACCGGCCAGCTCAACCTGAAGGACGCGCTGGACCGGAAGATCGACTTCACCAGCACCGACGGCAAGGCCTACCGCCTGGCGCCCGACGATGAGCTGGCCACCGTCGTGGTGCGGCCGCGGGGCTGGCATCTCGACGAGAAGCACGTGCTGGTCGACGGGCAGCGGGTCTCCGGCAGCCTGTTCGACTTCGCGCTGTACTTCGCGCACTGCGCACGGCGGCAGCTGGACAAGGGCAAGGGACCGTACTTCTACCTGGCCAAGAACGAGAGCCACCTGGAGGCGCGGCTCTGGAACGACGCCTTCAACCTGGCCCAGGACCGGCTGCGAATCCCCCGTGGCACGATCCGCGCGACGGTGCTGATCGAGACGATCCCGGCGGCGTTCGAGATGGAGGAAATCCTCTACGAGCTGCGCGACCACAGCGCCGGGCTGAACGCGGGCCGCTGGGACTACCTGTTCAGCATCATCAAGAAGTTCCGCACCCGGGGCCGCGACTTCGTCCTGCCGGAGCGCAACGCGGTGACGATGACCGCGCCGTTCATGCGCGCCTACACCGAGCTGCTGGTCAAGACGTGCCACGACCGGGGCGCCCACGCGATGGGCGGCATGGCCGCGTTCATCCCGAGCCGCCGCGACCCCGAGGTCAACGCCAAGGCGCTGGCCAAGGTTCGCGAGGACAAGGCCCGTGAATCTGGCGACGGCTTCGACGGCTCCTGGGTCGCCCACCCCGACCTGGTGCCGGTCTGCCAGGAGGTGTTCGACGCCGTGCTCGGCGACCGGCCCAACCAGCTCGGCAAGCTGCGCGACGACGTCCAGGTGAGCGCCGCCGACCTGCTGGCGGTGGCCAAGACCCCCGGCGGGATCACCGAGGCAGGCCTGCGCAACAACATCAGCGTGGGCCTGCAGTACCTGGCCAGCTGGCTGGCTGGCACCGGCGCGGTGGCGATCTTCAATCTGATGGAGGACGCGGCCACCGCGGAGATCTCCCGGTCCCAGGTCTGGCAGTGGCTGCACAACGACGTCACCCTGGCCGAGGGCCAGCGCGTCACCGCCGGCCTGGTGGAACAGATCATCGCCGAGGAGCTGGCCAACATCAGCGAGCAGTACGGCTCGGCCTTTGACCAGAGTCGGTTCGACCAGGCCGTGGCGCTGTTCGAAGAGGTCGCCCTCGCGGACGACTACGCCGAGTTCCTGACCATCCCGGCCTACGAGCGAATGCCCTGAGGGCTGCGGGTTGCGACCCGCAACCAGATGATGCGCTCCGGGCCACCGGCTGCCGCCAGCACGAGCCGCCGCGCCGCGCGGATGGACGCGGCGTCCGGCGTGAAGCTGCGGTCTATGCTCACGGCACCATGATCAGGATGTCTGTGAGGCCGGTCAGCTCGATGATCCGGCGGACGATCGCGGTGGGGTTCCTGACTTCGACGACCTTGGCCTTCCTGGTCATGGAGATCAGCAGCGCGATGCCGGAGCTGTCCATGAAGTCCAGCGCGCCGACCTCGAAGACCAGCCGGCCGGCCGCGCTGGCCAGCGAGCCCTCGATGACCGAGCGGACGGCTTCCACGGACACCATGTCAAGCTCGCCGGACAGGCGGATCACCGCGGTGCCGTCCTCACGCGACACTTCCGCGGCGCAGTACGTCTCATCGGCGGGGTCTCGTTCAGCCATCTCAGCCCAGTCAACGCTATGTCGTCGGTCGGCGCCTCACCAGTGAGCTCAGCAACGAGGCTGGTGAGCAGGTCGTCGAGGGAGGAGCCGCACCGGGCAGCCGCGGTGCTCCCGGCCGGTCAGCGTGCCTGTAGCAAGGGTGCGCCCGCACGGCCGGGCAAGGTAAGTGCTTCAGCAGGT
>JASHQP010000364.1 GCA_030039095.1 Streptosporangiaceae bacterium | reverse complement strand
CCGGCCGGCCGCCCCGGATGCGCCAGCGGGCCAGCACGCCGCTCCTGGCCGGCCGGACAGCCAGCCAGCGGCCGGCAGCGCAGGGGCCGCCAAGCAGTCGGCCAACGCCAAGTCAGGCAAGGACGACGAGGAGTGGTGGACGGAGTAGCCCTCCCGGCCACCGCAACGGCGCGCGCTCCCCTTCGGAGCGCGCGCCGTTTTGCGTCGTGCGGGACGCGCGCCAGTTAGGCAGAGTTAGGGGTGGATGGTCTGGCCGCCGTCGACGATCAGGACCTGGCCGGTCATGAACGACGACGCCTCGCTGGCCAGGAACACCGCGGGACCGGCCATCTCCTCCGGCTTGCCCCACCGTCCCATCGGCACCGTTGCTATCGTCGCCGGGCCCGCCGCCGGGTCGAGCCACAGGTTGCGGTTCAGGTCGGTCGCCGTCCAGCCCGGGCAGAGCGCGTTCACCCGCACGCCGTCCCGGCCCCACTCGGCCGCCAGCGACTTCGTCAGCGAGATCAGCGCGGCCTTGGCCGCGCCGTAGGGCGTCAGCAGCGGCGACGCGGCAAGGCCAGCCACGGACGCGACGTTGATCACCGATCCCTGGCCGCGGTCGAGCAGGTGGCCGGCGAACGCGTGGCACACGTAGACGGCTGAGTCGAGATTCAGCCGGATCAGCTTGTCCCAGCCCTCGAGCCGCAAATCGCGGAAGCCGACCATGAAGTTGGAGCCACCCGCGTTGTTCACGACCACGTCCACGTCGCCGAGCTGGTCGATCGCTGTGGCTGCCGCCTCGTCGACAGCTTCCCTGCTGGTCACGTCGGCGGGGATCACTACCGCCTTGCGGCCGGCTGCCTCGACCGCCGCCGCGGTGTCGGCCAGCCCGTCCGCGCTCCGCGCGACGAGCGCCACGTCCGCGCCGGCCTCGGCCAGCGCGGTCGCGATGATCTGGCCGATCCCTCGGGACGCGCCGGTGACGAACGCGCTCTTTCCGGTCAGGTCGAAGAGGCTCAAGGTCAGTCCTTCCATTCGGTGGGAAGCGGCCAGGCGCGGGGGTTGACCCGGCGCACGATCTCGTTGAGCACGACACGGACGTACGGCTCGCCCACCCACAGGTGCTTGGCGTTGTCCACGGCGACGACCTCGGCCTGCGGAACCCTGGCGAACCTGGCCCGCGCCTCGTCGGGCCGCAGGTAGTCGTCGAGGGCGGGGATCAGCGCGAGCAGCGGGCGGCCGGACTCAGCCCAGCCGTCCAGGTCGGCGTCGGTGGCACGCCGCAGGGGCGGCGACAGCAAGATCGCGCCCTCGACAGCGGGGTTATTGCCAAATCTCAGCGCGAGCTCGGTGCCGAACGACCAGCCGAGCAGCCACAGCCGCGGCAGCCCGGCGGCCACGCTCCAGGAGATCGCGGCGGCCACGTCGTCGCGCTCGGCGTCGCCGTCCCCGAACTCCCCCTCGCTGGTCCCCTGCTCGGACGTGGTCCCGCGGGTGTTGAACCGGAGCACCGCAATGTCCGCCTGGGCTGGGAGCCGGTAAGAGGCCTTGCGCAGCACGTGGCTGTCCATCATCCCGCCGGCCGTCGGCAGCGGATGCAGGGCGATCAGCGTCGCGACGGGAGCCCGCCCGACGGGCACGGCGAGCTCGCCCACCAGGTTCAGCCCGTCGGCGGTTCGTATCGTCACCGGCGTCCTGACGGCCGGGAGGACCGTGCTCGCCCGTATCTCACTCATCGATTCCCCGAACCAGTCCCAGTGCGGCGCGGCCGCCGCTGCCAGCACGAATTGTGCCAGTGCCGCCTTAGTTCCGCCCCTGGGGCCTCGTCGGGCCACACCACGACGTGCGCGACGCCGGGCAGGATCTCCTGGTTGCAGCCCGGGCACCGGTAGGTCTTCGTGGTGGCGGCGCCCGGGACCTGCCGCACCACCCAGTCGCCGTCCGGCCAGGACTGCGTCTGCGGTGGGCCGAACCTGGCCGCTGGCGGCTCCTGCGCGCGGGCCGCGGGATCGGGACGTGCGGCTCCCCCGCGCGGTTTGCGCCTTACCTCGCCGGGAAGACGACGTGCCTTGCGCGGGCTCACGGCCGTCAGCGTATGGCACGCACTACAGTTGGCTTCCGTGCGGCTCGTCATCGCCCGGTGCAGCGTGGACTACGCGGGCAGGCTCTCGGCTCATCTGCCGCTCGCCACGAGGCTGCTGATCGTCAAGGCCGACGGCTCCGTGCTCGTGCACTCCGACGGCGGCAGCTACAAGCCACTGAACTGGATGTCGCCGCCGTGCAGGCTCGCCGAGCAGGATGACCGCTGGGTGGTGACCGGGAAATCGGGCGAGACGCTGACCATCAATCTCGAAGAGGTCATCAGCGATTCCTGCTACGACCTGGGGATCGATCCCGGCCTGCGGAAGGACGGCGTCGAGTCCCACCTGCAGGAACTGCTGGCCGCACAGCTCGGCGTGCTCGGCGAGGGCTGGCGGCTGGTCCGCCGCGAGTTCCCCACGCCGATCGGCCCGGTCGACCTCATGTGCCGCGACGCGCTCGGGGGCAGCGTGGCCATCGAGGTCGAGCGCCGCGGCGAGACCGACGGCTCCGCTCGTTTGGGGGATACCGATGCTCCCGTGGGAGGTACCGATGCTCCTTTTTTGGGAGGTACCGATTCGGGGGGTGGGGCCCATGTGGCAGTGGAGGTCAAGCGAGTTGCAGGCATCGACGCCGTAGAGCAGTTGACCCGCTATCTCGAGCTACTGAACCGCGATCCGCTGCTCAGACCCGTTCGTGGCGTGCTAGCTGCGCAGACGATCAGGCCGCAAGCTCGGACACTAGCCGAGGACCGGGGAATACGGTGCGTCGTGCTGGACTACGACGCCATGCGCGGGATCGAGCGCGAGGGCACGTTGTTTTAGCCGGGACAGCTTTAGCCGGTGACGCGCCTTCCTGCCCGGCCGATGCGGCATACCACCCATCATGCTCAGGCGCTCTCGGGACTCGGCTCGATGTGGCCGCTCGCCAGCATGACCGTCGCGGGCACGGCCTCCGGCCGCAGAGACCGTTCGCCTTGGTCGAAGAGGCTATCGACACGCAGCCGCTCCTGTGCCGACTGCGGGAAGAGCAGCGAAATGCCGACGTAGAGGATCAAGTTGAGGATCAGCGCGGGGATACCGGCGGTCACGCTGCCGAGCCACGGAACGTGGTCGGGATAGAAGTAGGTCATCACCAGGGCGAACGCGAACCCGCAGGCCATGCCGACGATCGCGCCCATTCGGGTGCCGCGCCGCCAGAAGAGGCCCAGGAACATGGGCACCGACAGCTGCACGATTCCCTGATAGGACATGATGGCCAGATCTACGAGCTTGGCGTAATTGAATGTCAGGTACGCAACCACGGCTCCGGCCAACAGGAAGATCACCATGGAGCCCTTGGCGATTCTGGTCAGCTGGCCATCGCTGAGCTTACGGAAACTGCCGATTATGTCGTTGGACACCTGAGTGCCGCAGACCTGGATGCAGCCGTCGATCCAGCCCATGCTGGCCGCGAGCACGATGACGCAGGCAAGGGCGAGCAGCCAGGTGCCGCCTACCTGCTGGGCCGTTATAAACCAGCCGTCCTGGGGATTGGCGGCGACGTCGTGCAGCGTGGCGGCCGAAAACCCGATGAGCAGCAGAAGTGCGGCGAACACCGCGATGATGGGCATCGCTATCAGCGTGCCGAGCTTGACGTTGCGCACGCCGCTGGCCGTGTAAATCCGCTGATAGCTCGTCGGCCAGCAGAGGCTGCCGACGATGCCGGTGAACGTGATCGCGCCGAAATACCAGGCGCCGTAGGTACCACCGTCGCCCGGGAACCTGAACATCGCGGAACTGAGGTGGTGGATCGCGCCGAGCCCGTTGAAGTAGACAGCCAGCATGATCACGAACACCACCGAACACACGATGTAGGCCACGATGCCCTGTATCAGGTCGGTAATGACCAAACCGCGCATTCCCATACGGACCGTCCAGTACTGCCTGACCACTATGACCCCGACACCCAGCAGCAGAACCGCGGTGGTGCTCAGTTGCTGCAGGGTCATGTACCGGAATAGGACCCCCATGGCCTGCATGGACAGCACGACCCATGGAAACAGGGAGATGACGCCGATGAGGCTGGCGATGACCTTGGCCGCACGACTGTCGTAGCGCAGGCCTATCATGTCAGGCTGAGTGCGCAGATTGAAACGCTGCCCCCAGTTCCATGCCCGGGTGGCCATGAAGTACATGGTCGTGAGGCCGATCAGGCTGTATGCCAGCACGTAAAGGCCTACCACGCCGGACGCGATTCCCAGGCCCAGGAACGAAATCCACATCGTTCCGGGGAACCAGGAATTTATGTACGACATGGCAATGTACCACGGACCAAAGGAACGGCCTCCGACCGCGTAGTCGGTGAAGCCCCTCTCCTTACGGTAAGTCAGGTAGAGGATACCGACAATTATGAGAAAGAATATGCCGTTGATGCCAACGGTGATGGCAAGCCTGCTAGCCACGGTGACTCCCCTCGCCCGAGGTGGTTGTGGTCTCGAAGACTTCGTGCTCGCCACGGATCGACTCGACGATCCACAAGGCCCAGACCAGCAGGACGACAAGAACCGCGTTCAGGAACATATAGAAGACAGAGAACGGCAGTCCGAGGAGCTGCGGGCTGGAGCCACTGGCGGCCAGGTAGACCGGGGGGCAGATCACCATGAGTGTGACCAGGATGTATGCGGTACCGAAAATCTGCTTCTTGGTTCTCGGTGACATTGACCGGATCGCCGCCGAAAGGCTACCGCCGGCTCTCCCGGAGCTTCTGTCGCTCGGCGCGGTTACGTGGTTCACTTATCCGCCTTTCTGTTCCACCTTCTATCCGAGTGACCTATGAGCGCTAGGTGGGCCGCTGCGCCGGCCAGTCACGCAGCTGCGGCATTTCGAACTTCTTCGGCTCGGCGAAGCGGCGCAGCACATTCTCAGTAAGACGGGAGACGTTATTCTCATAGTTGTTGTGCGACAGGCTCCCTGAGTAAGCGATTGAACTAGCGGAAAAGACCGCACCGCCGCTGGGGGTCTCGAAGAAGACCATGTCGGCCCTGACCAGTGGGCTCTGGCTTCCCGTCGCGCCTGGGTAGTTGATGAGAATCTCTTCGAGTACGACCAGGTAGATGTCGGTGTGTCCCTCGGAAGAGGCCAGCACCAGAGCGTGCGGCGGCGTTCCCAGCGCCACATCGGCGCGGTCGAGTTCCAGCCCGGCGGCACCGCCGCCAACCAAGCCGAAGTCCCCGATCAGTTCGTCGTTGCCGATGCCCTCGAAGATGAATGCGGCCCGCGGGTCGAAGCTGCCGGGCTGACGCCGGTAGTAGGACGACACGTCGAAGCCCTGCGCGGTGAAGCCTGCTCCCACAAGCTGCTGTGGCGGGAGCGCGGACCGACGCCACAAGCCGCTGTACTCGCCCGTGAACGCGTTGTAGTACTCACCAGGCTCGGCTGCCCACGCGCGGATGCCACCCTCGCCCTTACGGACCTCGATCACGCCTGGCAGATCATCACTGAAGGAGATGCGCCAGTAGTAACCGTTGCCCCCCATGTACATCAGCCGCCCGCCCCGTCGCAGGTAGGACTCGACCGCCTCACGCATTCGGGTCGATGTGTACTCCGGGTGGGTGCCGGTCACCACGGCGCGGTAGGGGGCCAGCGCGCTCAGGCCCTCAGCATGGAGATCTTCGTCGGTGATGATGTCGAAGTCGATGCCCTTGGCCTCCAGCCAGTCGGTGATGTGGGTATCGGCGTTGAACTGCCAGAGCGAGGATCCGCTGCCCCCGAGCCACGACGAGTATTTGGGCCGCATGTTGAGGATCGGCCTGAGCCGGGAGGAGTAGCAGATGCCGCTGCCGTCGCTGTGGGTGTCGTACGTCGAGCCGCCATACTCGCGATGCTCGGCGAGGAACATGTCCTCCGGCTGGAACGCCGTCACCTGATCGGTAAGCAGCTGGGCCAGTGGCGCGTTGGTCGGCATGTGCTCATTCGCATATGCGAGATAACTCGCGGTGGGGGCGATGAACAGAACGTCCGAGGTTGGGCCGTCCTCGCCAGGGCGGACGAAGAAAGGTATGTAGTCCTCGGCGCCCTCGCCCCAGACATGCGCGGCATAGATCCCGCTCTTCAGCGTGGCCGGCAGCTCGAATTGGAAGTCGACGTCCCATCCGGCGTCGTAGAGGTCGTCGTCGTGGAAGTGGATGGCGCCATACTGCTCCGGCTTGTGCTTCCAGTTCATCTCATCACCGGCCCAGTTGAAGCCCTTCATGGCGCGGGCCGGCAAGTTGATCAGGTCTCCGTGCAGCTGGTTGGCGGATACATCGATGATGTGAGTGCCGGGGATGCCGATCGAGAAATCCCAGGCGGCCACGACGTCGCTGTCCAGACCCGGTGTCGGCCGGGCATCCGCCAACTGGCCCATCTCTTCACGGCTGAGTGCCCTGGCCGCGATCCTGGGCCGGTCGATCTTCCCATTGAAATGGTTACGCGCGACGGGCCGGCCACGCGCCATCCCGGCGAACTGAGCCGCTATCAGGACGGGTGCGTCCTGCGCTACGGCGGGGGGAGCTTCCACACCAGAGACGGCGGTGCCGACCGCGCTGGGGCCGAGCTGCTCCGACAGCGGCTCTGCCCACAGGCGGGCTTCCTGCCGAGCGGGGTCGAAGCTTGCCGCGGCAAAATACCACTGCCTGGAGATCAGTGGCACGCCGGTGGACACGACGACCGGTGCCCCCGATCCCCGTCCGAGCAGCAGCGCGAGCGCGCCATCGTCATCGACCATCAGCTGGTAACCGGAGCTGCCGTCAGCAGACATCCGCCCAAGGAGCGCCTGGCTGCCGCGGCCCGGGGCGGTGGGCCAGATCATCGCCTGCAGCGTGAACCCATCTGGCACATCGAACCGGCCGCTGCTGCCGACGATCCCGTACGAGCCGCCGAACACCTCCTGAGTGCGGCCCGCGCAGGTCCGGGTTTCGGTCGCGGGAACGGGCGCTGACTTGAAGCCGGGACCGGCGGGATTCACATCACCGTGGACGATGCGCACCAGCTCCGCCTGATATGAATCGATGCCGCTGCAGCTGACCATGAAGCTTATCCTCGCCCCTGGCCGGACGCTGATCTCGTTGCTGTAGCCGATAATCTGCTTGGTCACTGATTACTCCCGGGGAATTACTCGAGGCTGCGCCCGCCACCTGAATCAGACAGAGTCATCCAGGCTTTCACCGAAGTTCTCTTCCCAGCGACGCTTGAAGACCTCCCACTCCGCTTCGGCCCGGCTGCTGAATGTCTGACTGCCTATGATGGCGGGAGGCTCGCCACGCACGCCGGAGAGCCTGCCCAATTTCCATTCGGCATGCGGCTTCGTGCATATCAATACGTATTTCCCTGCCATCGGCACACCACGGAACATGGTAAGCAGCTTCTGCAGCTCGGGACTGTGATGCCCAAGTGGATGCTGCCGGAACTCCGAGGCCAGATGACGTGACGGGACCTGCTGATGTTCCACGAAGTCTCCTGGTGTCGACGGAAGACGTGCACGACTCGAGATAGCTGAGTAGGAGCCATTTGCTTGCCAGTGCACCTAGGCATTTGCTGGCCGAACAGGGCTGCAACAGCCCGCGGCCTGTACTGACGGATCAAGTCAGAGAAGCTACTGGCCTGCAATAAATAAGCGTAAAGATGGCATATCAAGGCCATCTCGGCAATGAATGGCGGAGAACTTCCCACGCAACCGCATCCGGCTGGCTTGCGGGCCCCGGCTGGGCACGGGCCTTGGCAGCGCGGCCACGTCTGAGGTCAGCTCGAATGCGGTCCTGAGTACGCCCGACATGGACCGAGCTTCGAACAGAGGCCAGGAACAATCAATACGTCATCTGACCGATCCCTGCCTGGTGGCGGCAGGTGGCAGACCGTCGCGGAGGGCCGCTGGCCGGGAATGGGTCCCGGGTCCCGGGCCAAGCAGGAGCAAGCTCTCACGGATCGCGACGGCAGCCAATTGGGCACGTGACCAGCAGCGCAGCTTCTCCAGGATGTGCTCGACGTGCGTCGAAACGGTCCGCGGTCTGATTCCGAGCCAGTGGGCGATGTCCGGGTTGGTCAGGCCGTCCGCGACCAAGTCCAGGATCTGCAGCTCGCGGCGGCTGAGCCCGAACGGCCATGCGATCTCCCGTTCCGTGACGAGCATTACGTCATTGCCGCACATGATGCTTTCCACCCGATGACATAGTCCGTCTGCGTCGGCCCACAGAAACCGCCGCCGACCCGGATGCCTGGGCTGCCGGGCGGCCAGTTGCCGCAGTTCGCCGCCTGCAGCGAGGTGGAGCCCTGCCGGGCGGCCGGGCAGTTCGGTGATGTTCCCGTCCGCCGACACGAGTACCGCGTTCGCGCCGGCGCCCAGCCGCTGCACCGCGACGTCCGCGCTCCGGAGCAGGTCGCACACTATGGCAAGCAGGGGGCCGAACTCTTCCATCCGATACCGCGCCTCATCGCTGGCGTGGCGCAGAGATGACCAGCTCACGTGCAGTGACCCTGTGTAGCGGCCGTTCGGCAACCGCAGGCACAGCGTGGCGCCTTCGTTGTATCCAGCCGGGATGAGGTAGTCCTCCGCCGTGACCGTCTCAGCAAAGTTCATATGCCAGTCACGCCGCAGATCTCTCCATCGCAGCGCGGAGGGGACCTTGTTATGCAAGATCTCGAAGGCCGGGTTGCTCTCTACGAAGCCGGTGTTCATGTGATCCAGAACGCTGGCGCTGTAGCCCTCGCTGGCCAGCGTCACGTGCCGGTCGGTGCCCGACAGCGCGTCCCAGCCAGACAGCGAATACCCGGACCACGGGATTGACTCGCGTAGCGCGCGCGCCGCTGCCAGCGCCCGGGCGTGGATCTCATCCGACGCGCCCGGCAACACCTTCTGGTCAACTGGCACCATGTCCGGAAGGACTGCGGTAACGCGCATTTCATCTTCTTTAAGCCGGTAGACGCAGCCTTTTCGATATTTAAACCACAGCCGCGCAGCGTGGGTCAAGTGCGGGGGAACCGGGGAGGGCGGTGGATCCCGGATCTGCAGCACCGCGCACCCGGGCGCGGCAAGCGTTAGGCGTCATGCGAGGCCGGCGAGGACGCGCTTTGCTATTTTAAGGATAAAAGAGACAAAGCGCCTCATCCATTCGGCCTAGCCCGATAGCTGGCGCGAGCGTTCTGGCTGGCGTAACATCTGACCCTCACCCCGGATTAGCATTTCTGTGGTCATGTCCACATGTGACTTGGCAATGTGGGAGCGTCAGCACCCGCCGCTGAGAGCGGGCGGGCCAGCCGTGAGGGGGTCTGCGAAGACCGTGTGGCGGGAAAGGCGTCGCCAGCGAATACAGCAGCTCGAGGACGCCGTTGCCGAGGCGAAGGCGAGCCAGGCTGAGCTGATGCGGCGGCTGGAGGTGTTCGAGAAGATCGCGTCCACCGCCGGCGTCGAGCTCGACGAGCGCCAGAAGGTGTCCGACGTGCCAGAGCCCCTGGTGGCCGCGGCGCGCGACCCGCGTCAGGACACGCCGGTGCGCCTCGAGGTGGCAGGCCGTGAGTTCATCGCCGTGGTCGGCGGCGACGGCGGTGATCCACGGGAGTGGTGGACCGCGATCCAGCGCCTGGCCTCGCAGCACAGGAGCGCGTCGTGATCCACCTGCAGCGGGTGATCCTGCCCGCGGGCCTGCGGGCCGTTGCCTACCGTGACGCGCGCGGCAACCTGGTGATCTACGTCTCCGAGACGCTGGATGCGGCGTGCCAGCGGGCGGCCGTCGTCGAGGCGATCCGCGCGGCGCGGCGGACCCGCTGGCGTGCCGCCCTGCCATCGGCGATCGCCCTGCTGCTGGGCATCCGGGCGATCGCAGCCCGGGCATTCGGCGTGGTGAAGCTGCGCCCGCTGGCATGGGGAGCGACCGCAACGACGGCGGCGCTGGGCGCCACGGCGGCCGGGGTGTTCGTCACCGCGGTTCCGCATCACCACGCCCCGTCCGCGTCCGGGGGGCAGGCCCCGCCGAGCTCCGTCCGGCCTGGCGCGGCGCGCACGCGGCCGGCCCAGGGACACCAGGGGGACATCAAGCCGGTGGCGGCATCCCGCAGATCGCCGTCGTCCGGTCACGCGGCCAGCACCGGCAGGCCAAGCCCAGCCGCTACCCCGACGGGGAGCTCGTCACCGGGGCCGTCGCCGACAGCGTCGCCGACCGAGCCGTCGCCGTCGCCGAGCCTGGTGTGCGTGATCTTGCTCGGCGAGCGCGTGTGCGTGCCGTAGCCCCCCGGTTCCGGGCATCTGCGCGGTCATGCCCCGCGGCGCTCGGACCGCTGCTGCCCGCCCTCGTGCCGTGCCGGGTCACCGGAGTCCTCGGTCTCATCACGCCAGTTCCGTGCCAGCGCGATCAGGCCCCGGACCACGTCCGGCGGCAGCCCTGGCGTCTCGGCGATGTGCTGCAGCGTCGGGTCCGAGTACACCGGCGGGCTCTCACCGCCCGGCACGGTGGCCGGCTCCCCGCCGGCCAGGATCCGGCGGCAGGAACCTGGCGCCCAGCCGAGCTGGTTCTCGACGGCTCCGAGCGTACTGGCCGAGACCTTCTTGCCGTTCTCCAGCTTCCCGAGCGTGCGATCGGTCACGCCGGTCGCGGCGGCGAAGGCCCGGCGGTCGCGCATGCCGAGCGCGGCGCGCCTCGCCACCACGTAGTCGCCGAGCCGCTGCCAGTTCGCATCTGCCATGAGCACATCCTGCCGGAAGGGATCGGAAGAATCCAGTCCATCCCATTACCACATAAGTAAATTTATCGGCCTAAATCGGACTAGTTATCTTCCAGTGTGCGGTCTGGCTTCGCGAGAGGTTGCCGATAATTTGACATTTCTTCTACTCTCTTCCTATCGTTGCCGCATGCCAGCCGCCGGGTCAGGGGGCGTTGCCGCCCTGACAGTGAGTGATCCACCCGGCAGCGCGCGGCTTACCTGGACGCTGCCCGTGCCTGGCAGCGCCGGGCCGGGAAGAGGCTCGGCCGGGCAGGGCTCCGCTCCGGCCGAGCCTGCCCGGCGTGCGGCAGACGCCGACCTGGCGATCGCGGCGCTGTACGACAGCGAGTACCGGTCGCTCGTCCGCATGTCCGCGATGCTGCTGGGCGACGTCGCCAGCGCCGAGGAAGTCGTCCAGGATTCGTTCATCGCCACCCGCGCCGCCTGGCGCGGGCTCCGCGACCTTGACAAGGGCGTGCATTACCTGCGCCGCTCGGTTATGAACCGGTCGCGGTCACTGCTGCGGCACCGCGCCGTGGTCGTCAAGCACATGCCGGATCCCGAGCCGGACATGCCCAGCGCCGAGCAGGCCGCGATCGCGCGGCTGCAGCGCACGGCCGTGATCGCGGCGCTGCGCTCGCTGCCGGCCCGCCAGCGGGAGGCGCTCGTGCTCAGGTTCTACCTGGACCTGTCCGAGGAGCAGGTCGCCGCCGCGATGCAGATCAGCCAAGGCGCGGTGAAGAGTCACACGGCGCGCGGCAAGGCAGCACTGCGCACCCTTCTGGAGCCGGAACGGTAATCAGCCGCCGCGGTCGGGCAGCAGGTGCGCGTTGACCGAGCGGGCAAGATCGGCCAGCCACGGGATCTCGGCCACCGTGACCCCGGCGCTGCGCAGCCTGCCGGCGCCGCCCCCGCTGGCGAACAGCGGCGGCTCCAGCCACGCGATGACGACCCGCGGGATGCCGGCGGCCAGGATCAGCTCGGCGCACGAACGCGGCCGCGAGGCCCGGGACAGGCACGGCTCGAGCGAGCTGTACAGCGTTGCCCGCGCCAGCCGCGGATCGTCGCCGGCCTTGGCCAGCGCGGCCTCCTCCGCGTGGTCCTTCGGGTCGCGTTCCCGGGAGTAACCCGTGGCGATCACGTCCCCGGCGTCGCTCACCAGCACGGCGCCGACCGAGAACGCGGTCTCGGACGGCGGGCACCGCCGGGACAGCTCGATCGCCTCGCGCAGCCAGCGCTGGTCGGCCCGGGCCTGCCGGGCGACGGCCGATTCGTCCCCGGCTGACTGCTGCGCCATCGGCTCCCTCCGGTATTTTCGGTTCAAGCAAACCTACGCTGCACGGAACGGTGGTGCACAGCCATGGCCACGACGCTGCGGACGCAGGGCCACCCGCGGCCTGCGGAGAGCTTCGACTCGCTGAATCCGGCGACATCCGAGGTCATTGCCACATTCGGCGTGTTCACCGAGGACGACGTGACGCAGGCCGTCGAGCGGGCGCACGAGGCCGCCTCCTGGTGGGCGAGCCTGTCCTGGGCGGAGCGGCGGACCCGGCTGCTGGCCTGGAAGTCGTATCTGACCAGGTACATCGGGCGGCTGGCCGAGCTCGTGCACACCGAGACCGGCAAGCCGCTGGCCGACGCCCAGCTCGAGATCCTGCTCGCGATCGTGCACATCGACTGGGCGGCCCGCAACGCGCGCAGGGTGCTGCGCCCGCGCCGGGTCCGCCCCGGCCTGGTGGCCATCAACCAGGCCGCAACGCTCGAATACCAGCCGCTGGGCGTCGTCGGCGTGATCGGCCCATGGAACTACCCGGTGTTCACTCCGATGGGCTCGATCGCGTACGCGCTGGCTGCGGGCAACGCCGTCGTGTTCAAGCCGAGCGAGCTGACCCCGGCGGTCGGCGACTGGCTGGTCAGGTCGTTCGCCGAGGTCGTGGGTGACCAGCCGGTGCTGCAGCTGGTCACCGGCGGCGGTGAGACCGGCGGGTTCCTGGCCCGCAGCGCGGTCAACAAGATCGCGTTCACCGGCTCGGCGGCCACGGCCAGGAAGGTCATGGCCGCCTGCGCCGAGAACCTGACCCCGATGGTGGCCGAGTGCGGCGGCAAGGACGCGTTCATCGTCGCCGACGACGCCGACCTTGACGCCGCGGCCGACGCCGCGGCGTGGGGTGCGCTGTCCAACGCCGGCCAGACCTGCGTCGGTGTCGAGCGCGTCTACGTGGCCGACGGCGTCTACCACTCGTTCCTGGAAAAGCTCATCGAGAAGATGTCCGGCATCCGCCCCGGTGACGACCGCGAGGCGGACTACGGCCCGATGACGCTGCCCGGCCAGGTGGAGATCGTCGAGCGGCACATCGCCGACGCGCTCGCCAGGGGCGGGCGGGCCGTGGTCGGCGGCCTGGCGAGCATCCGCAAGCCGTTCATCGGCCCGGTGATCCTTACCGACGTTCCCGAGGAAAGCCGCGCGGTCGCCGAGGAGACGTTCGGGCCCACGGTCACCGTGGCCCGGGTGGCCGACCTCGACGAGGGCGTCCGGCTGGCGAACGCCAGCCGGTACGGCCTCGGGTCCGCGGTGTTCGCACGGAACAAGAAGGCCGCGATGGCCGCTGCCCGGTCGCTGCACAGCGGGATGACGGCGGTCAACGGGGTGATCTCGTTCGCCGGCGTGCCCTCGCTGCCGTTCGGGGGGTCGGGCGATTCCGGGTTTGGCCGGATCCACGGAGCGGACGGGCTGCGCGAGTTCGCCAGGCCGAAGTCGATCGCCAGGCAGCGGATGAAGCCGATGGTGAACCTGACCTCGTTCTCCCGTTCCGACCAGGACATGCGCAAGCTCATGACGCTGGCCACCATGCTGCACGGCCGGCGGTACAAGTAGACGCCGGCGCGGACCCCGTGACCACGGCGGCCGGGCGCACGGCCCGGCCCCTGTGGCAGATGCGCAATCTCGCGATCTTCTGGGCCGCCCAGACTCTCTCGGCTGCGGGCGACTCGTTCGCTTACATCGCGGTTCCGCTGCTCGTGCTGCGCGCCACGGGATCGGTCGCGCAGATGGGCCTGCTGACCGGGGTGGCCGGCGCGGCGGCGGTCTGCGCGGGCCTCGGCGCCGGCGCGGCCTTGCTCGGCTGGGCGGCCGCCCGCTATGGTGTCGGTCCCGTGCTGATCATGGCCGGCACGGGGTGCTTGCTCCTGGCGGCCGCCACGCTGTTCACGCCGATCCGCCTGGCCGCGCCAGAGCGGATATCAGCTGCCGCCTGAGCGGCCCGGTCAAAGGGAGGACGGCGAGGGCGATGACCGCCAGCCGGGACGCGATAGTGATCGGCGGGGGCCACAACGGGCTGGTCGCAGCCGCGTACCTGGCCCGCAGCGGGCTTTCCGCCGTCGTCTGCGAGCGGCGCGGTGTGCTCGGCGGCGCCGCGGTGAGCGAGCACCCGTTCGGCCCCGACTACACGGTGACCTCGCTGTCGTATGTGGTCTCGCTGCTGCCGGCCGCGCTGGCCCGCGACCTGCGGCTGGCCAGCCACGGCTATCACGTGTTCCCGCAGGGCCCGTACTTCGCGCCGCGGGCGGACGGGCGGTATCTCAGACTGCCGGACGATCCTGCCGAGCGTCGCGCCGAGATAGCGAAGTTTTCGCAACGTGACGCCAGCGCCTACGACGGCTACGAGGCGCATCTGGCGCGCCTGGGCGCAGTGCTCGGGCCGCTGCTCAGCGAGATCCCGCCCCGGCTCGGGTCGCGGCGGCCGCCGGACCTGTGGCGGCAGGGCCTGCTGCTGCGGCACCTGCGCAAGCTCGACGAGCGCGGTGCCGTCGACATCACCCGCCTGCTCGGCGGGAGCATCGCCGACCTGGTCGAGCGGTATTTCGAGAGCGACGCCCTGCGCGGGCTGCTCTCGGTGTCCGGCGTGATCGGGATGTGGTCGGGCCCCAGGTCCAGCGGCACGGCCTATGTGACCCTGCACCACCACATCGGCGACACCGACGGGCACGCGGGCGCGTGGGGCTTCCCGCGCGGTGGCATGGGCGGAGTCACCAGCGCGCTGGCCGCCGCAGCGCGCGAGTTCGGCGCGGAACTGCGCACCGACGCCGAGGTCGCCGGCATCCGCACCAGGGGCGGGCGCGTCACCGGGGTGACTCTCGCCAGCGGCGAGGACATCGACGCGCCCATCGTGGTCACCACCGCGCACCCGCAGATCTCGTTCCTGCGGCTGCTCGACCCCGCCGTGCTGCCGCCCGATTTCGTCGAGGACATCCGCGGCTGGCAGACGCGCAGCGGTACCGTGAAGATCAACCTGGCGCTGGAACGGCCGCCGGAGTTCACCAGCTATCCGGGATTCCACCCCCAGGTGCACGGCGGGACGATCGTGCTGGCCGAGAGCCTCGACGACATCGAGAGCGCGTTCCAGGACGCCGTCTCGGGCCACCCGTCGGCGCTGCCGTTCGCCGACATCTGCATCCCGAGCGTGTTCGACGACTCGCTCGCCCCTCGGGGGCAGCACGTGATGTCGATGTTCACCCAGTGGGTGCCGCATGAGTACGCCGACGCGCCGCAGGCCGGCGAGCTCGCCGCGTACGCGGACCGGGTGATCGCCAGGATGGAGGCGGTTGCACCCGGCTTCACGGACTCGATCCTGCACCGCCAGGTGATCGGCCCGGACCAGATGCAGCAGGAATACGGGCTGATCGGCGGCAACATCTTCCACGGTGAGCTGAGCCTGGGCCAGATGTTCCACGCCAGGCCGGCGGCCGGCTACGCGGACCTGCGCACCCCGGTGCGCGGGCTCTACCAGGCCGGGTCGGCGACGCACGGCGGCGGCGGCGTAACCGGCATACCGGGCCGCAACGTGGTGCACCAGATCCTCGCCGACGCCAGGGCGGACCGCTGGCGTGCCAGGGTCCGGGCCAGCGTGCCCAGGCGCCGGGACGGGCGGGATGGGCGGGGCGGGCGGGCCGGGGCGGCATAGCCTGGCCCGATGGAGTTCAGCAAGGAGCTGCGCGACGACGTAATCTCGGGCGCGATCACTGTCTCGTTCCGGCTCTGGTCACGGCCCAGGGTGAAGGCGGGCGGCCGCTACCGCGTCGGCGGCGGGCAGATCGAGGTCGACTCCGTCGAGCTGCTGCCGTTCGCAGCGATCACCGCGGCCGACGTCCGGCGCTCCGGCGAGCCGGACCTCGAGACGCTGCGCCGAAGGGCCGCCCACGCGGGCCCGATCGGCGACGGCACGCTGCTCTACCGGGTGGAGTTCCACGTGGTGGCCGACCCGCCACGGGGCTGACCGTTCCGGGCGGTTATCCGGCTGCGCGCAGGTCGTCGAGGCGCGACACGACCTGCGCGGCGTCGGGATGCTCCAGGTCATCAAGGACGGCGAGCGCCTGCTGCCAGGCCTCGCGCGCCTGGGCGCGGTCACCGAGGGCCCGGTGCGCATCGCCGAGCCTGGTCAGCACGCCGGCTTGCTCCGACCGGTCACTGACCTGAAGCAGCAGGCCGAGGGCGCGCCGGTAGCAGCCGATGGCCTCGTCGTGCTGACCCAGGTGGTCCCTGACGTAGCCCGTATAGTCCCAGGTGTGCGCCTCGCCGAGGGCGTTGCCGAGCTCGCGGTGCAGGCCCAGGGCCTGCTGGCAGCAGCCGAGCGCCGCCTCGTAGTCGCCGAGCGCGGTGGCGTGCCAGCCCAGGTTCGTCAGCGCGTGGGCCTGCCCGGCCTGGTGCCCGATGCTGCGGTAGAGCCGCAGCCCGAGCTCGGTGTGGCGCCGTGCGGCCGCGTGCTGGCCCTCCTCCCCGTACGCGGTGCCGAGGTAGATGCGGCTGCGCGCCTCCCTGGCCGGGTCGCCGAGCTGCCGGAACGCCTCGATGGCCTGGGCAGCGTGCGCGCGCCCCTCGTCGTAGCAGCGCAGCCTCAGGCACGCCATGGCCAGGCCGTGGTGGCCGTGGGCAAGGCCGGCCCGGTCACCGGCGCACGCGGCGGCCGCGAGCGCGGACCGCTGGGTGACCGCCAGGTCGTGCCAGTGCCCCTCGCGATCGAGGAACTCCGACATCGCCGCGGGCAGCTGCCATGCGTGCGCGGCGAAACCCGCGGCCGTGGCCTTCGCCGCCGCCGCGAGCAGGACCTGGTGCTCGGCGGCGAACCAGGCCCTGGCCTGGGCCCGGCTGGTCACCCGTTCCGGGGTCGTGCCGGGTGCGGCCGCGCCGAGGACGAGCGGATCCCGCGCCGGGTAGAGCACGGGTAGGGCCATGTTGGCGGTGATCAGGTAGTGGTCGAGCACCCGGCGGAGCGCCGGGTCGCGTTCGGCGCCGGGGCCGGCGGCGACCGCCAGCTCGCTGGCGTACGCGCGCAGCAGGTCGTGAAAGCCGTACCGGTCCGGGGCGGACTCGGCAGCCAGGTGGGCCCCGGTGAGCTCGGCCAGCGCGCGGCGCGCCTGCGGTACCCCGGTGCCGGCCAGGCTCGCCGCTGCCGCCGCCGAGATGTCCGGTCCGTGGTGGACGCCGAGCAGCCGGAACATCCGCGCCGCCGGCTCGCTGAGCTGCCGGTACGACCAGGACAGCACCTCACGCACGTTGCCGCCGGCGTCCTGCAGGCCCAGTGCGTCCAGCCGGCCCTCGTCGCTGCGCAGCTCGGCGGCGAGCGCGGACAGCGAGAAGGACGGACGCGCGGCGGCCCTTGCTGCGGCGACCGAGAGCGCCAGCGGCAGCCCGGCGCAGAGCCCGGCCAGCTCCGTTGCTGCCGCGAGCTCGGCCATCACCCTCTGCGCTCCGAGCCTGCTGACCAGCAGCTCGCAGGCTTCGGGTTCGGACAGCACATTGAGGAAGACCGGGTGCGCGCCCTCCATGGCGACCAGGCCGCTCAGCTGGCTGCGGCTGGTGACCAGCACCGCGCAGCCCGTGCCGCCGGGCAGCAGCGGCCGCACCTGGCCGGCGTCCGCGGCGTTGTCGACCAGCATGAGCATCCGCTTGCCCGCGAGCATGCTGCGGTACAGCGCCGCCTGCGCGTCGGGCGACTCGGGGATCTGCGCCAGCAGGACGCCCATGGCGCGAAGGAGCCCGCGCAGCGCCTCCGCCGGGGTGACCGGTCTGCCCTCGGGGGCGAAGCCCCGGAGATTGACATACAGCTGCCCGTCCGGGAACTGGTCAGCGACCCGGTGCGCCCAGTGCACGGCCAGCGTCGTCTTGCCGACCCCGGCCGGGCCGACCAGCACCCAGACCGCGCCGCGGCCGTCGCCGTTCGCCGCGCGGGTGGCCAGTTCGTCCAGGGCCTTCAGCTCGGCCGTCCGCCCGGCGAAGTGCGGCGGGCTGGCCGGCAGCTGCCGCGGCACCACGGCGGCCCCGCCGTGCGCCCCGCGCCAGGAGGGGTCCAGCTGGCG
>JASHQP010000363.1 GCA_030039095.1 Streptosporangiaceae bacterium | reverse complement strand
CCTGCCGGGCCTGCGTGGCGCCGGCGGTCACCGCGCTCACCGGTCACCGGCCCTGGCCAGCAGGCCCTGATCGGCCATGAGCTGGGGAACCCGGTCGGCGCGCGGCAGGGCGGCGCGGGCCCGGATCAGCCGCCAGCCCAGGGCGCCGAGGACCGCGGCGACGCAGGCGAGCCCGAGGTACAGCAGCGGCCCGCTCTGCATGTCCTTGCTGGAGTAGATGCTGTGCACGACCGCGACCGGCCAGGCTGCGTAGGCCAGCCAGTGCACGGCGCGCCAGACGCGCCGGCCCATGTGCCGGCGCAGCAGGCTGGTCACGATCACCGCGGCCATGAGGTCGAGCGCGACGGCGCCCAGGCCGAGCCACAGCGGCTCGTAGGAGGAAATGAACGGGATCACGATGGCGGCCAGGCTGATGCTGACGTAGGAGTCCGCGACCGCGGTGAGCACGTGGATGGCGACGAACGCGACCGCGAGCAGGGACAGGTTGCGGTGCAGGCCGAGGACGGCGAACCGGGGGAGGCCAGGCAGCCGTCCCCGCCGGTTCACCAGGACCCCGATGATCATCGCGGCGGACAGCAGGACGAGGCTGACGACGCCGGTGGCGCGGCTGGCGTACCAGAGCGCCGTGGTCGACGTGATGCCGCTCATCACGAGCCGCCCGAGGTGACCTGGCTGGCGCCAGAGCTCGACGTGGGCGCCGACGACGGCGAGCTCAGCCCCGACGACGATCTGGCCGCCGACGATCCCGTCGGGGAATGGGTAGCGGCCGACGCCGCGCCGGGAAGGCTGACCGCGACCGCCCCGGCGGCGGCAAGACTGGCGGCGGCCGCCGAGATCGTGGCCACGCGCAGCCGCCTGCGGCCCCGCTCGCGTTCGGCAATGGCCGGCGACACGCCCCGCGATGGCATGCTGTGCTTGCTCATGCCCGGAGTCTTGCCGCCCGCTTTCGGACGGCACTCTAGGTTCGCTCTCAGGAACCTATGAGCGTTCGCGAATCATCAGCCGGTAGCCCAGCGACGGATCGCTCTGCAGGAAGCTGCCGTCCTCGTCGCCGAGCTTGCGCCGGATCCGGTACGCGTAGACCTTCAGGTAGTTCACCTCGCGCACGTACCCGGGGCCCCAGACGTTCTCGAGGACCATCCGCCGCGTGCATATCTTGCCGGCGCTGCGGGCCAGGTAGGCGAGGAACTCGAGCTCGCGCGCGGTCAGCGGCACCTCGCGGCCCTCGTACGTGGCCTGATAGTGCACGAGGTCGAGGTGCAGCAGCGCCTTCAGCTGCGGGTAGGTCGCGGCGAACATGGCCGGGATGATGGCGAAGTACTTGGCCACGTCGTTGGCGATGGAGAACGTGGTGAGCGCCCCCCTGGTGATCAGCAGCTGCTTGCCGATCTGCACGATGTCGATCAGCTTGGTGGGGCTGGAGTCCAGGTCCACCATGTTGTCGGCTTCCTTGGCCGCGGTGGTGCCGGTGTTCATGGCCACGCCCACATCGGCCTGCGCCAGCGCTGGTGCGTCGTTCGTGCCGTCGCCGGTCATGGCGATCAGCTTCCCGTCCGCCTGCTCGGTCTTGATCAGGTTCATCTTCGCTTCCGGCGTGGCCTCGGCCAGGTAGTCGTCCACCCCGGCCTCCTGCGCGATCGCGGCGGCGGTGAGCGGGTTGTCGCCGGTGACCATCACGGTGCGGATGCCTGCAGCGCGCAGCTCGGCGAACCGTTCGCGGATGCCCTGCTTGACGACGTCCTTCAGCTCGATCACGCCGAGCAGGCTCGGGCCGTCGGCGACGGCCAGCGGGGTCGCGCCCGACCTGGCGACCTTGTCGGCGATGCGGTCGAGCTCGGCGGATCCCTCGCCGCCCTGCCTGATGACCCAGCGGCGAACCGCCTCGGCGGCTCCCTTGCGGATCTGCCGGCCGTCGGCGTTCAGCCCGGACATCCGGGTGTGCGCGCTGAACGGGACGAACTCGTGCCCGTCGCCCAGGTCGCGCTGCCGGAGACGGTGCCGCCGGCCAACGCGCTGTACGGCTGCAGGGTCACCACGACGGGCACGAAGACGATGGTCAGCGCGGCGAGCAGGATCGTCAGCGCGACCTCGTTCGGCGTCTTCTTCCGGTTGGCCCCCTCCACCAGCGTGATCATCCGGTCGAGGAAGGTGTGACCGCGCTCGGCCGTGATGCGCACCACCACGTGGTCGGACAGGACCCTCGTCCCCCCAGTGACGGCGGACCGGTCGCCGCCGGACTCGCGGATGACGGGCGCGGACTCGCCCGTGATGGCGGACTCGTCGATCGAGGCCAGCCCTTCCACGATCTCCCCGTCGGACGGGATCACGTCGCCGGCCTCGCACACCACGAGGTCGCCCTTTGCCAGGGCCGCGGCGGGAACCAGGTCCTCCGCGCCGCCGGGACCCAGCTTGCGCGCCCGGGTCTCGGAACGCATCTTGCGCAGCGTGTCCGCCTGCGCCTTGCCGCGTCTCGAGCGCGCCCTGCGCCATGAACACGACCCAGTTCGTGTTCGTGACGAACGAGACCGAGGCTTTCCACGCCAGCGCCGGCGACACGGCCGGGAGGTGCTGCGGATTCAGCGGCAGCACGCCCTGCAGCCGGAAGATCAGGTAGGTGAAGCCCAGGGCCACGGCCGAGAAGATGATCAGCGACGCGCCGTAGCGCTGCCAGGACTGCTCCGACTCCGGGTCGACGCCGATCGCGCGGTAGATCGGCCGCTCGACGGCTGACAGCCAGCGGACGCGGCCCTCGAACACCGCCGCCATGTACGAGCCGAGGAAGCGCCAGGCGATGGCCATCACCACGACCAGCGCCACGATCGTCCAGGTGAAGCCCATCAGAACCACTCCGCCTTGAACAGGGCCACACCGAGAGAGATGAATGCGGCAATCGAAACAGCGAGCAGCAGCATTTCGGCGGCATTCATATCCGCTCCAGCGCCCAGATCAGGCCCAGCATCGCCGCAGCGAAGACGATGATCGCGGCCACCACAAGGACATCAGCCATAGCCCGATCGTCGCTCTGAGAGCGGCGACCGCGCGGTGAACGAAGGGGCCCGGGCAGTGGAGAACCGGTGAACGAGGTATGAGATCGCGGGCGCACGCTCATACCGCGGCTCATACCGGGTATGCGAACAAATCAGCCCGCCGCTCCGATGTGACCGGCGCCGGCCTGGACGAGTCTGGGGTCAGCACCCGACTCGAAGGAGCATTCAGATGTCCAGGCCGCACGTTGCTGAGCGCCGGCAGAGCAGGCCGGCTCCGGCCAGCCTGCTCGCGAGGACCATGCGGCTGCTGCGCTGGCCGGTGGTGATCGTCTGGCTGATCGCGGTCGTGGCCCTGTACCCGGCCGCCCACACCCTGTCCAGCCTGGCCAACGGGACCGCGGCGGCCAACCTGCCGTCGTCGGCGCCGTCGACCCGGGTCGTCGAGCTGGAGCAGGGGCCCGGCCAGCCCGATGTCGACCAGGCGACCGTCGTGTTCGTCCGCAACGCGGGGCTGAAGCCGGCGGACCTGAAGGCGGTGGCCTCGGCTCGCGCGGCCGTTGCCCAGCTCGCCACTCACGTCCGCGGGCTCGGTGCGCCGGGCGAGCCACGGCGGTCAGCCGACGGGAAGGCCGACGAGTTCACCGCGAACGTCACATCACCGAGCGGCGGCGACAGCGAGTTCAGCACCGACTCCAAGGCGGTACAGGACATCCGGCACGCGGTCGGCGGGCTGGCCCGCGGCGGCCTGCAGGTGGCCGTGACCGGGTCGGCCGGGCTGGTGACCGACGGGGGCGTCAGCAGCAAGACACTGAACCTGTTGCTGCTCACCGCGCTGCTGATCGTGGTGATCATTCTGATCCTCGTGTACCGCAGCCCGCTGCTGTGGCTGTTTCCGCTGTTCGGCGCCCTCGGGGCCATCGTCGTCGCCGAGGCGTCCGTGCACGGACTGCTGAGCGCCGGGCTCACCGTCAGCACGCTGTCGGCCGCGATCCTGCGGGTGCTCGTCCTCGGCGCGGCGACCGACTACGCGCTGCTGCTGATCCACCGCTACCGGGAAGAACTGCGCCACCACGCCGCCACCGCGGACGCCATGGCCGTCGCGCTGCGGCGGACGCTGCCCACCCTGCTCGCCTCGGCTGGCACGGTTGTCTGCGCGATGGTCTGCCTGCTCGCGGCGCAATCGGCGTCGCTGCACGGCCTCGGCCCGGTCGGCGCCGTGTCCATCGTGTCGGCTCTGCTCGCCCAGGTCACCTTCCTGCCCGCGCTGCTGCTGGTCGTGGGGCGGGGGGCGTTCTGGCCCCGGATTCCGCGCTACGGCCAGCCCGGGGGCGAGGCTTCCCGGGTGTGGACGGGCGTCGGCAGCCGGGTCGCCCGCCACCCCGCGCCGGTCGCCGTCGCCGCGGTGGTGCTGCTCGGCGCCCTGGCCACCGGTCTGGCGGCACTGCACGTCAGCAACAGCCCGCTGGCCGACCTCAAGGGCCGCCCCGCCAGCGTCACGGGCGCGAACCTGCTCACCGAGCACTACGGGGCCGGAGTGACCGAGCCGCTCACGATCCTCAGCCCACCGCGCGAGGCCAGCGCCGCCGTCGCCGCCGCGCGAGCCACCCCGGACGTCGCCGCTGTGGTGCCGTCGGGCCCGGTCCACGGCTTCTCGAGCTACTCCGCGACCCTGTCCGTGCCGCCGTACGGCACCAGCGGGTACGCCGCGGTCGCGAACCTGCGCCAGCGGCTGGACGCCGACGCTCCCGGCTCGCTGCTCGGCGGTGACCCGGCCGTCCAGTACGACATCACCAGGGCCGCCCACCGCGACACCCTGCTGCTGATCCCGCTGGTGCTCGCCGTGATCCTGGTGATCATCGCGCTGCTGCTGCGCGCGATCGTGGCCCCGCTGGTGCTGGTCGCGACCACCGCGCTCAGCTTCGCGGCCTCCTTCGGGCTGGCGGCCCTGCTGTGGCGCTACGCGTTCGGCTACGACGGCATCGAGGCCGAGCTGCCCATGTACATCTTCATCTTCCTGGTGGCGCTCGGGGTCGACTACAACATCTTCCTGGCGGCCCGGATCCGCGAGGAGTCCGGCAGCGTCGGCATCCGGGAGGGCACCCTGCGCGGCCTCGGCGTCACCGGAGGAGTGATCACCGCAGCCGGTGTCGTGATGGCCGCCACGTTCGCGGCGCTCACCCTGATCCCCGCGGTCGCCGTCGCCGAGGTCGGGGTGGCGGTCGCCGTGGGCGTCCTGCTCGACACCGCGGTGGTGCGCACCGTCCTCGTTCCCGCCAGCCTGCTCATCCTCGGCGAGCGGGTGTGGTGGCCCTCGCGGCCGGCCGTGCCGAAGACATCGGCCTGACGGCGGTGAGCCGGTATGTCATGGTTGCTGCCACAACCGGTCAGCTGATCATCTGATCATCATTGACGACAGGAAGGCCAGCTTGTAGCGTCCCTGTTGCCCTGGGCTGCCAGGGCGCCGGCCAGTCCAGCGAAGTCCGGTGCGATCCCGGCACTGTCCCGCAACGGTGAAGCCCCTCTCGGGGACGAGTCCGGTCGCCTGGCCTGGCGGGCCTGCGAATGCCAGTCCTCGGATGAAGGAGCGGTTCGCGCGGTACCGGGCAGGCGGTGCCAGCGGGCTCTCTTCATCCTCGGTGTCCGGAGGATGAGCCATGCGGCGAGCGTGCGGGTCGGCGCCGTGACCCTCCGCGTACGCCGCGCCCGGCTCGGGCCCGGTACGGGCCGGTCCCGGCGCCCCGCCGAACGCGTGCCGCTGACCCTGGTCCTCGGGGTATGCGCTGTCCTGCTGCTGGTCGTCATGACGTTCGGCGTGGGGGTCGGGTCGGTGGCGCTGACCCCCGCTGCGGTCTGGCACGTCGTCGCCGGCGGGATAGCCGGTCATCAGGAGAACTCCGTGGCCGGGATCATCGTCTGGCAGATCCGGCTGCCGCGGGTGCTGCTCGCCGCCGTCGTGGGCGCGGCTCTGACGACGGCCGGCGCGGTGGTTCAGGTCCTGGTGCGCAACGCTCTGGCCGACCCGTTCCTGCTCGGGGTGTCGTCGGGGGCCAGCGTCGGTGCCACGGCGGTGCTGCTGCTCGGGGCGTTCGCGTCGCTGGGCGTGTGGGCGATCTCGGTGGGCAGCATCCTGGGCGCGATGGCCGCGATGGCCGCGGTGTTCGCGGTCTCCCACAGCGACCGCGGGCTCGCCCCGACGCAGCTGATCCTCTGCGGCGTGGTGATGTCCGCCCTGTTCGAGTCCGTGACCAGTTACCTGATCTTCCGCGGCAACCCGCAGGCCACACAGTCGGTTCTGTTCTGGCTGCTCGGGTCGTTCGGCCTGGCCAGCTGGAATCAGCTGCCGATCCCGGCGCTGGCGCTGGCGGCCGCCATGATCTACCTGATGGCCAAGGCCCCGGCGCTGAACGCGCTCGCCATGGGCACCGAGCCGGCCGCGTCCCTGGGTGTCGACGTCCGGCGACTGCGGCGGAACCTGTTCGTCGTCACCTCGCTGATGGCCGGTGTCGCGGTCGCGGTCAGCGGCATCATCGGGTTTGTCGGCCTGGTCGTGCCGCACATCGTGCGGCTGGCGGTCGGCTCCGACCACCGGCGCGTGCTGCCGACCGGGGTTCTGTTCGGCGCCTCGTTCATGGTTCTGGGCGATCTGCTGGCCCGCACGATCGTCTCCCCGCAGGAAATGCCGATCGGCGTGATCACCGCGTTCATCGGGGCGCCGACCCTCATCGTGCTGATCCGGCGGCGGCCCTACCTGTACGGCGCGACGCAGTGAGCCTGCGCCTCGAGCACCTCTCGGTCGACATCGCCGGGCGGCGCATCGTCACCGACGTCAGCCTGGCCGCCGAGGACAAGCGGTTCACCGGCCTGCTCGGGCCGAACGGCAGCGGCAAGTCAACGATCCTCAAGACCATCTACCGGGTGCACGAGCCGGCCACCGGGCGGCTGCTGCTGGACGGCGCCGACCTGCTGGCCCTCTCCGCCAGGGCCGCCGCCCGGCGGATCGCGGTGGTGGCGCAGGAAACCACCAGCGAGTTCGACTTCAGCGTCCGGGAGATGGTGATGATCGGCCGGACGCCGTACAAGCGGGTGTTCGGCGCGGACACCGATGCCGACCACGCCGCCGTCGAGCAGGCGATCGAACGGGCCGGCTGCGGCCACCTCACCTCGCGCAGCTTCAACACGCTCTCCGGTGGCGAGAAGCAGCTCGTCCTGGTCGCCCGGGCGCTCGCCCAGGGCGCCGATCACCTGATCCTGGATGAGCCGACCAACCAGCTCGACGTCCGTCACCAGGTCGAGATCCTCGAGGTCGTCGCGGGCCTCGGGGTGACCGTGCTCGCCGCGCTCCACGACCTCAGCCTGGCGGCGCTGTTCTGCGATCCCGTCTACATCCTGGCCGCAGGCGAGATCGTCCTCGGCGGCCCGCCGGCCGCCGTCCTGACCGAGCAGACCATCCGGCGTGCCTACGGCGCCGACGTCCTGGTCATCCCGCATCCCGACACCGGCCAGCCGCACCTGATCCCGCGCCGCGCCAGGCCGGATGGCACGGCCGGGCGCCCATGTCCTGATGTCCGCGACACCACCATCCCAGCCAGCCCAAAGGAAACCTGATGCCTCTTCGCCGCCCTTCCAGACCCGCCGCCTCCCGCCCCGTCCGCGCGGTGGCCGCCGTCGCCGTGCTGCTGGCGGCCAGCGGCGCCCTCGCCGCCTGCTCCAGCAGCGGCAGTTCCGGATCGCCGAGCACCGGATCGTCCGCCAAGCCGTACCCCGTGACGGTGACAAGCTGCGGAGTCCCGGTCACGTACAACAGCGCGCCGAAGCGCGCGGTCTCCAACGACATCAACACCACCGAGGACATGCTCGCCCTCGGGCTGGAGTCGCACATGGTCGGCACGTTCGCCGCGGTGGGCGACGGCCCGGTCGATGCGCCGGCGATACCGGCCGAGTACCAGGCGGGGTTCAAGAAGGTCCATGACGCGTCGCCCGACAACTACTTCACGCTGGAGCAGCTGGTCGCGCTGAAGCCGGACTTCTTGTTCGCCGGCTGGAACTACGGCCTGCAGACGGGTACCAACCTCACGCCGACCTACCTGTCCAGGTTCGGGATCAAGACGCTGGTGCTGGCCGAGTCGTGCGCGCACGTCCAGTCCAAGACCGGGTCGGTCAGCATCAACGAGACCTATCGGGACCTGCGCAACCTGGGCGAGATCTTCAACGTGCGGGCCCGGGCGCAGAAGGTCATCGCCGGAATGCAGGCCGAGGTGGCAGCCGCCCGCGCCAAGATCGCGGGGCTCAAGCCGGTGACCGTCTTCGACTACGACAGCGGCGAGTCTGCACCCGTCACCGGTCCCGGCCTGGCCATGCCGACGGCATTGCTCAGCCTGGGCGGCGGAACCAACATCTTCGCCTCGCTCAAGCAGAGCTGGACGACGGTGTCCTGGGAACAGGTCGTCGCCGCCAAACCGCAGTGCATCATCATCAACGACTACAGCACACCGACGGTCGCCCAGAAGGAGAAGTTCCTGGAGACGTTCGCCGCCAGCAAGAACCTGCCGGCGGTGAAGAACCGCTGCTTCCTGGCGCTCAGCTACGACGAGGTCACCCCCAGCCCCCGTAACGCCGAGGCGGTCATGGCCATCGCCCGGTGGCTGCACCCGTCTGCGTTCGGCCTGCCCGCCGACGGCTCCTGACGCGGGGCCTAGCTCGCTGCGCTCTGGTTCGGCGTGATACCCAGTGACTGCTCGCTGGCTGGCGCCGCAGGCTCGGCGGTGAGGGTTTTCTCGGCGGCGTCGACGACGCCGAGGTCGGCGCGTATGTGCAGTTCGGCCGCGGTGATCAGCAGTGACTCCACGGCTGTGGTGCTGGTGGCGGCCCGCGCGTCGGCCAGAGCGTGCAGCTGCCGCAGCAGGTGGGTGCGCTGTCGGCCGAGCACGGCGTGCAGCGTGGCGGGATCGGCGGAGCGAACGGCGGCCATGATCTTGAGGAAGAAGTCGTCGCGGTAGCCGCGGGAGGGGATCGCCGGCTCGGCGAGCCAGCGGCCGAGTTCGGCGCGCCCGGCCGGGGTGAGGCGGTGGATGACGCGGTCGGGCCTGACCTGCTGCGGCTGGCGTTCGGAGTCGATCAGGCCGTCGCGGGAGAGCCGGTCGAGGATCTGGTACAGGTGGCCGATGTTCAGCCCGCCCCACTGGTCGCCGACGGCCTGCTCGAAGCTGCTTTTCAGTTCGTAGCCGTGGGCTGGCTTGCCCGAGAGCAGGGCCAGTACCGCGTGGTGCAGGGGCATGTGCCTTACCTTGTCGCTAGGTAACGATCTTATAGCCATCCTTGCATTGTCACTATGTATGGCGCGAGCATAGTCCTAGCCCCGGGCCGGCGCCAGTCCCGGGGAAACCGGCGTATGGGCGAGAGGTGTGGTGAATGGGCAGGCTGGCCTGGTCGCAGGTGCGGTTCCGCCCGGCCCGCGCGCTGGCGCTGATCGTCGGGGTTCTGGTCGCCGCGGCCGCGCTGAAGGGCTCCGGCCGGAAGCTGTACCGGATCTCGACCACCTGGGTCAGCGGCGACGGCACCAGCCGCGTGACGCAGCCACCGTCGTACCTGTACGTGACGCCGCGGCGCTACGACGTGGCCGGGAGCCCCCACACCGAGGCCGGTTACTACGTCACCTGGAATATCCCGGTGCTGATCGCGGCCATCGACCCGGACGCCGAGGCAAAGCTGGACGGGCTGAACAAGGCGGCGATGCCGGACATGGACGCTGCCTGGGCGAGCGCGCAGGCCGCCGCCCCTGGCCGCACGGTGGCGACCGTGCACTCCACGGCACAGCAGGTCTACAGCGCCGTGCTCAGAAGTCCGCCGACGGGCGACGGGTATCCGGTCTCCATGGACAACGAGGAAAGCCAGTACCGGACGGTGACCTCCCATCAGCAGGCGCCGAAGAGCATCGCGTCGAATCTGGAGCCCTCCACGCTTTCCCTGATCCAGATCACCGGCGTCTTCGATCCGGACAAGATGAAGGTGTTCAGCGCGCTGTCGGAGGTTCCGCTCGGCGACTACGAGCCGGTGGCCGCCGCCCCGGCGAACACCGCAAGCCGCCGGGCGCTGCACGGAGGCGACCTGCTGCCCAATCAGAACATCGGCGGGCTGGTCAGCCAGCCGGTGAACCTGATCACCACGCTGTCGGCGCTGCCGCAACTGGAGCACCGTCAGCAATACACCGGTGTGCCGGCCCGCGATCCGATCAGCGTCATCCGGGTCAAGGTCGCGGGCGTGACCGGGCCAGGGGCGCTGTCGCGGGAGCGGATCAACACGGTCGCGCAGCAGCTCGAGCAGCGCACCGGCCTGGACGTGGACGTCGTGGCCGGGTCCTCGCCCTCCCCGGTGACCATCGACGTGCCCGCGGGCAAGTTCGGCCAGCCGCCGCTCACCCCGACGCAGAACTGGGTGAAGGAAGGCGTCGCGGTGCTGATCCTGAAGGCGGTCGACAAGACCAGCGTGGCGCTGTACATCTTGATCCTGGTGGTGTGCGTGCTGTTCGTCGGCAACGCGGCGACCGCGGCGGTGCGCGGCCGGCGGCGTGAGCT
>JASHQP010000362.1 GCA_030039095.1 Streptosporangiaceae bacterium | reverse complement strand
CGCGGGCACCGCGGTCGCCAGGGCCGCCGTCGTGGCCAGCGCCGCCGCCGTGGCCAGCCATCTCGATCGCGTGAATCTCATAGCCGACCTCCCGCTTGCCGGGGCGGTATCCGTATTATTTAGGAAAGTTACCAAACAATATGGTGGTACGCCATGACATGGGGACAAGCCCGTCGGCCGGCGCTCGCGAGAGCCGCAGCGGCCGGAGGCGAAGCGCCCGGTCAACTGGCCGTTGCACTGGGGTCGCCGAGGTCGGCGGCGAGCGAGTCCGGGGCTCGCATCCGCCACGCATCGGTGATGAGCTCCGCCAGCCGGCCGGCGTCGACCGCTTCCAGCCGGAGCATCACCAGCGGCCAGCCGTCGTAGCCGGGCGCGGTGAAGAACAGGTCCGGCTCGCCCAGCAGCAGGGCCTGCTTCTCCGCCTCGTCGCCCACGTACAGCACCGCGACGTCGGTGCGGATGACCCGCGGCCTGCCCGGCGTGCGCTCGGGATAGGACCAGACGAACCCCTTGTTGCCCACGCGGAAGTCAAAGCCCTCGCTGTCGATCTCGGCCACGTGCGGCAGGCCGAGCGCGAGGCGGCGCACGTCCTCTTCGTCAGCCATCCGCTCCCCCGCGGTATCGGGCCAGGTGCATGCCGGACATGGTAGGCGCCGGCACCGACAGACCGGCAGGCGCAAAGCCGCCCATAATCTCCCATCGCAGATCGGGTTGCGGAAAGGTATCAGCCGGGAATATCCCGTCTTGGCGAGGCATGCCGCCGCGAGGAGGCTTCCATGACACAGCCGTTGCGGCCCGACCCGGCCGACCTGCTCGGCCGCCTTGGCCGGCACTGGGGCTGGGCCCTGGCATTCGGGATCATCACGGTGATCGCGGGCGTCGTCGCGCTGGCCTGGCCCGGGCCTACGCTCCTGGTGATCGCGATCCTGTTCGGCATCGAGCTGGTCTGGCTCGGCGTCTTCCGGTTCGTGGCGGCGTTCGGGCACGACCTGAACGCGGGCACCCGGATCCTCTACGCCCTGCTGGGCGTGCTGTCACTGATCATCGGACTGTATGCGCTGCGGCACGTGCTGCTCACGCTCCTGGCGCTGGCTCTGCTGCTGGGCATCTTCTGGACCGTCAACGGCGCCGTGGAGCTGTTCACGGCGCTGTCCCACTCGGAGGTCCCGCACCGTGCCTGGCTGATCTTCATGGGCATCCTCAGCATCATCGCGGGCATCATCCTGCTCGCGTACCCGGGGATATCGCTGCTGGTCCTGTACGTCATCGTGGGCGTCTGGCTGCTGGTGTTCGGGTTCATGGAGATCAGCATCGCCTGGCAGATGCGCGCGGCCAGCCACCGCACGCACGGCCGGGAGGCGCACGCGGCGACCTGAGTCAGGCGTCGCGGGTCATCATCCGCCAGGCCCCGATGACCGACCAGCCCACGATCCAGCCGACGATCACCGAGATCATCGCCCAGGTCGGCATCGCCGGTATGTTCAGCGCGCCCCGGCCGCCGAACAGCAGCCCGCCAGGTCCGGGACCGCTGCCGGTGGCGGGCGCGAGCGCTGCCGGGCGAAGCTGGTCCATCGCGATACCGACGTCGAGCCGCTGGCCGTTGAGGAAGTACGGGATCTGGACGCGGGCCAGGATCGGGGTCACGATGATCTCCAGCCCGATCAGCAGGATCGTCGACAGGGTGCGCTGCCCGGTGAGCGCGCCCAGCCCGAGCCCGGCACCGAAACCGATCCCGACCTCGAGCGCCAGCCACAGTCCGATCTTGAACATCTCGTTGACCGCGGGAGCGAAGTCGGTGTCCTCGGCCGCGGTGTAGCTGGTGAACTCGGTGGTGATGTCCTGAGCCTTCGCCGGCCGGCCGGGGCCGGAGCCGGGGACGGCGCTGGGCGGGAACGCCTGATCCGCCTGCTGCGGATGCGCCGAGACCCAGGCCTGCAGCTGGGCCTGGTCGAAGTGCGCCGGGACCGGGACGCCGTTGCCCACGGTGACCGTCGCGGGCTGCGGCACACCTTCGTAGGCCGTGACCAGGCAGAGCATCGTGAACGCGACGGCAAGCGCCGGGATCAGGATCGCCAGCCCGGCGGGGATGCGGGCGAGATACAGCGCCAGGCGCGACCGGCCGGTGATCACCAGGTACCGGAACACGCCGTCGTTCAGGTCGGTGGTCGCGGCCGCGGCGCCGATCACGGCCGCGACGATGAACCCGAATTCCGCGGTCAGGTTCGTGATGGCGTTGAACACGCTGGGATCCCCGGCAGGCCCGTTGTGGGCCGGATCGAACAGGTGGAACGCCAGCCGCAAGCCCATGACCAGGACCGTGGGCCCGATGATCATCACCGCGACCGTGATCATGAGACCGCGGCGCTTGCGCAGCTCCAGGTGCTTGGTGGCGACGAGCGGCCAGGTCGGCAGCGACGCGCCGAGCCGCCGTATGACCGGCGTCCGGCCCGCCGGAACCGGGGATCGTGTTCCGGACAGCAGCGGCTCGGCCGCCGGGGCGGGGCTGGTCACGGTTGGTCTCCCAGGCGGGTCGTCACGGACAGGAACCAGTCCTCCAGCGAGGCGCGGACCTCCTGGAGGCCGTACACGGGGATCCCGGCGGCGACCAGCCGCCGGTTGACGTCGGCGATCAGCTCGCGTGAGGCCGCGGCGGGCAGGGCGACCACCAGCCCGGCGTCGGTCAGCGACGTCCCGGCGGCGATCCCGGCCTCGTCGATGAGCCGTGCGGCCCGGGCCGGGTCTGCGCAGTCCACCTGCACCGACGCCGTGCCCGCGGCGCGGGTGAGCTCGTCGATCGGGCCCTGGCGGATCACCCGGCCGCGGTCCACGATCGCCACCGCGTCGCAGGTGCGCTCCACCTCGTCCAGCAGGTGCGACGAGAGCATCACGGTCCGGCCCTCGTCGGCCAGGCTCACGATCATCTCCCGCATCTGGTGCATGCCGGCCGGGTCGAGCCCGTTCATCGGTTCGTCCAGGATCAGAAGCTCGGGGTCGCCGAGCAGGCAGGAGGCCACCCCGAGGCGCTGGCGCATGCCCATCGAGTACGAGGAGACCTTGTGGTCGGCACGCTCGGTGAGCCCGACCCGCTCCAGCGACGGGGCGATCCGGCTGGCCGCGTCGCCGCCGCGCGCCGCGGCCAGCAGCCGCAGGTTGTCGCGCCCGGTCAGGTGCGGGTGGAACCGCGGCTCGTCCACGATCGCGCCGACCCCGGCCAGCGCCCTGCTCCGCTCGGCCGGGACCGGCATCCCGAGCAGCGACGCCGTGCCGCCGCTGGCGCGGGTCAGCCCGAGCAGCGTGCGGATCAGCGTTGTCTTGCCCGCGCCGTTCGGGCCGAGGTAGCCGAACGCGCTGCCGCGAGGGACGTTCAGTTCCACGCCGTTGACCGCGACGTTGCTGCCGAACCGCTTGGTCAGGCCGTGGGTCTCCACCGCCCATCCCCCGGCCGGGCGCTCGAACGAGACGGCGCGGCGGACCCGGGCCGCAGAGGCACTCGTGTCGCCCGCTGCGGCGGGCGGCTGTTCCCGCCTGGCCCATTCGTCGTCGTGCCGCCTGGAGGGCCGGCCGCGGCGCGTGCGCGACACGCCGAAGCCGATGCCGCCGAGCACGATCAGCAGCAGAAGGACCGGGCCAAGGCCGAGGTGAAAGCCTGCGCCCGGCGGGACGTTCCTGACGGCCGCCAGCGGAGCCAGACCGAGCACGTGCATAGCGTTCATGGCTGGTAATCGTGCTCACCCAGGTGGCCCGCCGTCATCGTGCGCGAGGATCGATTGCCGGTCATACCCAGGGATGACCGCCGGCCTTATCTCGCTGTGACGAGGCCCAGCTCGTAGGCGAGGATCACGAGCTGGGTGCGGTCCCGGGCCCCGAGCTTGGTGAGGATACGGCTCACATGTGTCTTCGCCGTGGGCAGGCTGACGTGCAGGGTTTCGGCCAGCTCGGCGTTCGACAGCCCGTGCGCGACCAGCGACAGCACCTCCTGCTCGCGCTCGGTGAGCTCCTCCAGGCGCCGGTCGGCCCTGGACGGCGCCCGTGCGCGGCCGGTGAAGTGGGCGATGAGCCGGCGGGTCACGCTCGGCGCCAGGAGCGCGTCGCCCGCGGCGACGGTGCGGATCGCGCCGAGCAGCTCGTCCAGCGGGCGGCTCTTCAGCGCGAAGCCGCTGGCCCCGGCGAGCAGCGCTTCGAAGACGTACTCGTCCAGGTCGAACGTGGTGAGGATGAGCACTCGCGGCGCCGCGGCGCCCCGGCCCGCTGTGATCTGCCTGGTCGCCTCGATCCCGTCCATGACCGGCATGCGGACGTCCATGACCACGACGTCCGGTGAGAGCCCGGCCGCGAGCTCCACCGCCCGCCGGCCATCACCCGCGCGGCCGACGACGGCCAGGTCATCCTCCGCGTCGATCAGCGACGAGAACGCGGTACGGAGCAGTTCCTGGTCGTCGACGACCAGAACGGAGATGGTCACGCCGCGCTTTCGAGCGGGATCTCGGCGAGCACGTGAAAGCCACGGCCGGGCAGTGGCTCCGCGACGAGCCAGCCGCCGAACGCGCTGGTCCGCTCCCGCATGCCGACGATCCCGTGCCCGGGATCCTGGCCGGTCCCGGCGTCCGGCCATGCGACGTCGCCCGGCAGCCGCGCCGGCCCTCCGTCGTCGGTGACCTCGATGCGCACCGCCTGGTCCGAGACGGCGAGGTCGACCGTGGCGCGGGCTCCCGGCGCGTGCTTGACGACGTTGGTCAGCGCCTCCTGCACGACACGGTAGATCGAGAGCTCGAGAGCCGGGGAGAGCTGGCGGTCGGCATCCGAGGTCCGCAGCTCGACCGGGGTACCCGAGGCCTGCACGTTGTTCACGAGTTCCTTGATGTCGACCAGCCGGGGCGCCGGCGTCAGCGCGGCCGGACCGATGCCCTCGTCGCGCAGCAGCGCGAGCACCACCCGCAGCTCGTCCTGGGCGGTCCGGCCGATCGCCTCGATCGAGTCCAGCGCGAGGGCGGCCTCCTCGGGGCGCTTCGCCATCAGGCGGCGGCCCACGCCGGCCTGGACGGTGATCACGGCGAGCGTGTGCGCGACCACGTCGTGCAGCTCACGGGCGATGCGCACCCGTTCCCCGCGGACCTCCTGCCGGGCACGCTCGGCCTCGGCGGCCCGCTCCCGCTCCGCCTGCTCGGCCAGCCCGGCGAGATAGCGCCGGCGCGTCGCGGCGGCGTCACCGACGAACCAGCCTGCTGCCAGGGGCGCGAAACCCAGCACGCCGTCCGCGGCGAGCGATCCTTCCCGGCCCGCGAGCCAGTGGTATCCGAGCGCACCGCCCAGCACGGCGGCGGTGGCCAGGGCGGCGTAGATCGACGCCTTCCGGGGCAGGCTGAACGCGACAAGGTAGGAGGCCAGCCCGAGCAGGATGACGATGGCCAGGGAGACCGCACCCGAGGCAATGGCCAGCCCGGATATGACCGCCGCCACGCCGAGCACGGGCAGTGGCCAGCGACGCACCAGGATGAGCAGGCCGCACAGCAGCAGGAGGAGAATCAGCCGCGGCGCTCGCGCGAATTGGTCTGGCCCCGTCATGACCGCCAGCACCGCCCATGCAGCACACGCGGTCAGCACCGAACTGAGAACCCAGCGCCACTCGGAAACCCGCGCAGGAGCCGGCGTCGGCGGGCGCTCGGTCGGAAGGTCACCGGACACAACACCGACGGTAACCGCCGGCTGGGCGGCGCACATCAGTCTCGAGAATGACGCGGCGCGGCTCTCGTGCTCCCCTGGTCCGCTGGCTCGGCCCACCGGATCCGCTCCGTGAGCTCGGCGCGGGAGTGGATACCGAGCCGCTGGTAGACGTGACGCAGGTGATACTCGACGGTCTTCGGGCTGAGGAAGAGCGCGGCGGCGGCCTCCCTGGTGGTCTTTCCCGCGGCGAGCAGCAGGGCGATCTGCAGTTCCTGTGGCGTCAGCTCGTTGATGCCGCCGGCGTCCCGTTGCCGTCGTGTCTCCCCGGTGGCGGCGAGCTCGGCGCGGGCCCGGTCGGCCCACGGCCGCGCGTCGAGGTCGTCGAACGCGTCGACAGCGGCGCGGAGCTGCTCACGGGCGAGCACCCTGCTCCGGGACCGGCGCAGCCGCTCCCCGTACGCCAGCCGCGTGCGGGCCGCCTCGAACGCGTCGGGCGTCTGCGCGTGCAGGCCGATTGCCCGCTCGAAGTCCGCGGCGAAGCCCGCGTCCCCGGCGAGCATCGCGCGGCAGCGCAGCGCCCGGGCGGCAGACCACGGCTGCCCCTTTGCGTCGGCTGCGGCCATGAACTGGGCAGCGGCCCGCCGCGCGTTGTCGTAGCGCCCGAGTTTCAGGTAGCCGTCGACCAGCTCGGTGGCGGGTGAAAGGTCGGGGTCGGTGATCGCGAGGTCGGCCAGCAGTTGCTGCTGACGCTCGAGGTGGACCACGGCCCGGGCAGCGTCGCCGAGACCGAGCTCGAGTTCGCCCAGTGCCGCGGTTGCCCATATCTCGAGCAGCCGCGTTCCCAGATCGCCGCACAGCTCGAGCGCCTCGCCGGCGCAGGCCCGGCACTCCCGCTCCCGGCCCCGGCGCGCGTGCAGCCAGGCCAGGCCGGCCAGCCCGAACGCGAGCTGGGTCTGCTGGCCGCTCTCCCTCGCCAGGCCGATCGCCTCCTGGTAGGTTGCCTCCGCGACCGCCCAGCGGTCGGTCGTGGCGCGGTCTCGGGCAATCAGGTTGAGCGCGAAAGGGAGCACGCCGACCGCTGCGCAGGCACGGGCCGCCTGCAGCGAGTGCTCCAGCAGGGAACGCCCGGTCTCGGCCTCGCGGAGAAACAGGGGCGCGAACGCCAGCCAGGGCAGCAGGCGGAGGTCGTCGCGTACCTCGGCCGAGTTCTCGGCGAGCGTGACCGCGTCGTGCAAGGCCGCGGCGCCGGCAGCCGCGCGACCGCCGAGGATCCGCGCCATCCCCAGCGCCATCCCAGCCAGGAAGCGGGCCCGGATCGACGAGCTGGCGGGCAGGCAGGCCCACGCCTGCTCGGCGACCAGCAGCATCTCGGCCGGGTTGCCCGCGTAGAAGCAGGCCGCGGCCGCCTCGGCCAGCATCACCACGGCCTCCTCCGGTTCCGCGTCGCCGGCCGCCGCCGTCAAGATCGCGTAGCCGGGCATGACCGGCCCGCTCATGGCAGCGATATGCCCGGCCAGCCGGTCGATCCGGGCCCGCGCCCGGGGATCGCTGGCCAGCTCGCGAGCCTCGTC
>JASHQP010000002.1 GCA_030039095.1 Streptosporangiaceae bacterium | reverse complement strand
CGCCGAGGTAGGCCACGGAGCGGCCGTAGGGCATCGGCTGACGCCAGAGCACGATTTCCTTGACGTCCGGCCAGGGCACCAGGAGGGTCGTAGCCCGGTACCGGGCGGGCGATCCGCCCAGGGTGATCCCGGTGGCGTCTACCCGGAGCGCGACGCGGCGGGTCGCGACGCTCCCGGTGAACCACAGCGCGCCGCCGCCGAAGAACACGATCGTCACCACCCGCAGGGAAAGCGGCATCGGCGCCGTAACCGCGACGACCACGAACGCGAGAGCCCCGATGATCAGGGTCCCGCTGCGCCGGTTCCATCCGTAGCGCGCCACGTACACGTCAGCCTCATAGTTCACGCCGCCCATCGTGGCCGGGCAGAAGAGCATCCGGCTAGCGGTCTTCACCCATTTCCCGGGAAATCCACGCACCTCGGGTCAGCCACGCTGCCGGGCACCCAAAGGCACCCGGGGCATCTCAAGAGGCGGCCAGTGGCACCGCTCATCTGGATTATCACATCTGATATCATAGGCACATGCCGGAGAAGCTTCCAGATCACGGTCGCCCACCGGGTCACTCTCTCTCCGATGCCAGCCCTGAGCTGCTGGCAGTCTTGGAGTCCGCGGCACGCTTGCAGCAGCTGGTTCCTGACGCGGTTCTTGTCGGGGGCTCGGCTGCGGCCTTGTACGCAGGCCACCGGGACTCCTACGATCATGATCACGTTCTGACGGACCTGCAGGACCGCTTCGATGTTGTGCTCGATGCTCTCGAGTCCGAGGGCGAGTGGGTAACCAACCGGGTCGTCCCGGGGAAGCTCATTCTCGGCCAGCTCGGGAACATCGAGGCCGGTGTTCGTCAGATGATCCGGACCTGGCCGCTGGAAACCGCCCGGGTCACCCTTGCGTCAGGACGCGAGCTGACGGTTCCGACGGCAGAGGAAGCCCTTCGGATCAAGGGATTCCTGATCGTGCGGCGCAACCAGACCCGTGACTACCTGGATGTCGCTGCTCTGGCCGATCGCTACGGCATCCTCAACGCGGCGGCAGTTCTGGCCAGGATCGACGACTACTACGCGGACCAGCATGGCGGGGGCCGAGGCATTGCTGCACAGCTAGTCCGCCAGCTCGCGAATCCTCGTCCGAAGGATTCATCCGTGACGAGGCAACTAGATGCGTATCGCAACCTGGAGAGCCGCTGGACCGACTGGGGCGAGGTGCGATCGGTTTGCGGCCAACTGGCCGTCGGCATGCTCGAAACGGAGGTGTAGCCGGTGGCCCTGACATTCCGCAACCTGACCATTACACCGCGGGCTCCCGTTTCGCAGTGGCCGACCGAGGCTGTGCAGACTGCACTGGAACGGGGAGATCTCGCCGACTGGCACCGGCTCGTTGCCGCTATACGGGCCGACCCCTGGGGAAGGACCGCGCGGCAGGTGGAAGAGGTGCTCAGCCACTCACGCCCTTACGGCGTCGCCGAGGCCATGCGGATGGCGCTGTCCCGGGCCCGTGAACAGGCCGAGTCATGCGAACGCGCGGCTGTCGCGGCGGAGATCCGGGAAGCCGTCGAGCGCTCGGGGCTGAGCCGGGCGGACTTCGCGTCCCGGATCGGGACCTCCGCCTCGCGGCTGTCCACCTACGCCTCCGGGAAGGTGATCCCCTCGGCCACCCTCATGCTGCGGATCCGTCAGGCAGCCGACCGGGAACGCGGGATGAGTGATGACCACCAAGGCCGGCGATCCTCGAGCAGCCGGCGCGAGTGCTAATAGACGCACCTGCGCATACCAGCCGATAATTGCTATGGCGTTCATCCACGGAATGGCTCAATGCGTCTTAATGCTGGGTCGGCGATGCCGTAACGTCTTGGGCTTTCATCCGGGCGGACTACCTCCACAACAGCTCACCCCTCCCCGCTGCGGTTCGGAACGCCTGCCTGACTGCAATCCAGGCGGGAACCCCGTCATGGGACGCAGCAGCACTTTCGGTTGAAGGAGACTGGCGTTGATAGACGAACTCCTCGATGAACTTGTCCGCGGTCGTGTGGACGAGGACACAATTCACCAGGCGCTGCGGTACTACCTAGCCGAGCGCCTCGACGACCCGCCGCCGAGACAGACGCGCTCTGACCTTGACCGCCTATTTAGCGACAGCTCGACAACGGCAGGAGTGATGACCAGGCTCGAACAGAACCCCCGCATGCTCGAAAACGCCGCACTCATCACGCTATCGCTTGCGTGGGAAGACGGGGACCAGAACCGCATCCGCGCAGCGCTGTACGACGCGAAAGGAAAGATGCCCATAATCGAGATCGGCTTGTTGTCTCTGGTCGCGATGTACGGGCTTTATCTCTGGCGGACCAAAGGAATCAAACGAAGCGAGCGCGTCATCAGCCGCAAGCCTGATGGCAGTCTCGAAGTGCGCGAAGTAACCGAATACGCCGGCCCAAATGAAGCCGTGTCAGCCGTCGTTAATCTGCTAATCAAGCAGCCAGGATCACAAGAAGCAACCATAACGGTCACGTCGCAGCCAGAAATAGATAACCGGCCGCCGCCGCACGAGTAGCACACCCGCGGTGTGAAGGACGCGGCCGGGCGTATGGCGCTCCCAACCGCTGCGAAGCAAGCATGAGAAGCCGCGCAGATGTGGTACCAACGATGACCGAACTGGCCCGCTTTCCTTTCCGGAGGTCGGTTGGTCAGTGTCCTCGCTGCGAATGCGGGACGGTAACACCGTACAGTAGTTTGCGGGGCCGACACGTACGACCAGCGTGCCCCGGCAGCGCCGTAGGCGCGCGCCGCCATCCTCAGCCGCGGCTGATTCGCTCGGCTTGCTGCCGGATGACGGCGAGGACCCGGTCGTCGCCCGGTGCTGACGGGATCGCGGTGAGCACCCGTTCGAGTGTCTCGGCCACGATGGCTGAGGCGGCGCGGCGCCGGATGCCCCAGGAGGCCGCTTCGTCGATCAGGCTGGCCGCTATCACGTTCCGGATGTCGGCCTGACCGCCGACTCGC
>JASHQP010000029.1 GCA_030039095.1 Streptosporangiaceae bacterium | reverse complement strand
GGCACGCTCGCCGCGGCCGACCAGGCCGCCGGCGTTTTCGGTGAGCCGGACGTCCTGGTCAACTGCGCGGGCGTGAACCTGCGGCCGCCGATGGCCGAGATCGACGAGCAGACCTGGGACACCACGATGGCGGTGAACCTGGAGGCGCCGTATCTGCTCGGCCAGCGGTTCGGGCCCGGCATGGCCGAGCGGGGCTTCGGCCGGCTGATCCACGTCACCTCGCAGCAGGCGCATCGCGCGTTCGTGCAGAGCGGTGCGTACGGCGTGTCCAAGGGCGGCCTCGAGTCGCTGTCGCGGTCCCAGGCGGAGGCCTGGTCGCCGCACGGGGTGACCAGCAACACGCTGGTCCCCGGCTTCGTCATGACCCCGCTCAACGCCCGGATCTCCGCCGATCCCGCCCGGGTCGCCGAGCTGGCCGCCCGCACGATGGTGGGCCGCAACGGCGTGGCGGAGGACTTCGCCGGCCCTGCCGTGTTCCTGGCCAGCCGCGCATCCGCGTACGTCACCGGCCAGTCGATCTTCGTTGATGGTGGTCTGTCGGTCCACTGACCTTCGTCTAGCTGCCCGGCCGGCCCATCATCCGCGGTGGCTTGACGCCCGCGTTCTGGCCACCGTCGATGGGGACGACGATGCCGGTGATGAACGAGGCCCGGTCCGAGCACAGCCACAGCACGGCGTCCGCGACCTCGGCGGTGGTGCCGATCCTGCCCATCGGCGTGGCCGCGGCCGCGCCGCGCTGAGCCTGCTCGCCGGCCGCCTCCAGGTTGTGCGTGAGGATCGTGCCGGGCGCCAGGACGTTCACGCGGATGCCCTGGTCGGCGTAGTCGAGCGCGGCCACCTTGGTCAGGCCGACGATGCCGGCCTTGCCGGCCACGTACGCGGCCAGGTTGGCCACGCCGATCAGGCCGGCCCGCGAGGCCATGTTCACGATCGCGCCACCGCCGGTGCGCAGCATGGCGGGGATCTGGTACTTCATGCCCAGGAACGTGCCGCGGATGTTCGTGGCGATGCCCCGGTCGAACTCGGCGGGGTCGATGTCCGCCAGCGGAGCCGGGCGCGGGCCGTCCGTGGCGTTGTTGAAGGCGGCGTCGAGCCTGCCGAACGTGGACAGCGTCTGATCGATCAGGCTGCGCTGCGACCCGGCGTCGCTGACGTCGGTGCGGACGGCCAGCGCCGTGCCCCCGTTCGCCTCGATGCGGCTCGCGACGGTCTTCAGCGCGCCGATGTCCCGTGCGGCGAGGACGACGGCGGCGCCAGCGGCGGCGAACGCCTCCGCGGTGACGGCCCCGATTCCCTTGCTGGCACCGGCCACCACTGCCACGCGGCCCTGCATGGGCAGGTCGTTCATGACGCCTCCAGAAGCTTCGATATCTAAAAGTAAGATATCTAAGCTTCTGGAAATGCGCAAGAGGGCCACCGCTGGTGTGCGTGCCCGGCGGCCCCATGAGGGATTCGGTCTACGCCGGTGACCTGGGCGGGCTGTCCGCGTCGCGCCGGCGGCCCCCGGCACATTCGTCCGCGCAGCTGTCCATCTGGCGGGTCCTGGTTCGTCGTTGGGGTGAGCGGCCACCCGGCGGCTCGGACACAGGGGCCGTCACGGCGGCCCTGGAACTGGGGAGGACCCATGTATCACGCCACGATGACGACGATCGGCGCCGAGCAGACCAGGGACCTGCGGGGCCAGGCCTCCGCGTGGAAGCTCGCCCGCGAGGCACGCGGTGCCGGGCGGGCGCGGCCCGCCAGCCCATTTGGCCTGATCTCGCGGAGCGCGCGCTCCCTGGCCAGGAAGCGGCAGCAGGGCACGGCAGCGGCCTGAGTACCTTTGACCCGGGGCGCCGCGCCGACGGCGGGCGTGCCCGCGGGCTCCCAGGGAAGGAACAGTGATCTTGTGGCCGACGACTGCCAGCCCGTTGAGGTGTCGCGGCGGATCTGTGCGCCGGCGCACGAGATCTTCCGGGTCCTGGCCAACCCGGCGCGGCATCAGGAGTTCGACGGCTCGGGGATGCTGCGGGGACCGGCCTCCGCGGAGATGATCTCGGGCGCCGGAGACGTCTTCGTGATGAAGATGTACTACTCCGAGCTCGGCAACTACGAGATGAACAACCACGTGGTCGAGTACGAGCAGGACCGGCTCATCGGCTGGGAGCCGGAAGCCGGGCGCGGGCATCCCAACGCCGCCCCGGGCGGCCCGGAATCCTCCCGCTGGGGCCACCGGTGGAGCTACCGGCTCATCCCCGACGGCCCCGATGCGACCGTCGTGACCGAGATCTACGACTGCTCGGCCGCGCCGGAGAGCGAGCGGCGGGACATGGACAATGGCGCGGTCTGGGCCGATGACATGGCCGCGTCGCTGGAGCGGCTCGACGCGATCTGCACCCGGCGAGCCGGGCGGGCCTAGCTCCCGGGTCTACCAGTGCCCGCGGTGCACGACGTCGCCGAACGGCCGCCGGTCGGGATTCCTGATCGGGGCCAGCGGCCGGCCGGCCGGGTAGCCGAGCGAGATCAGCAGCGCCCAGTCGCGGTCGTCAGGGATTCCCAGCAGCTCGCGGACCCTCGGCAGGTCCGCGATGCCCGCGTGGCAGCTGCCGATCCCCAGGTCGGCGGCGGCGATCATCATCGCCATCGTGGCCTGGCCGAGGTCGAGCTGAGCCCGGCGGAAGGGGTTGTCACCGGACGGGCCCACGACCACGATCGTCGCGGCCGAGCCCTCGACGTGACCGGCGCCCCGCCAGACCTTCGCCAGCTCGCGGAGCTGCTCGCGGTCGGTGACCAGGACGAAGTCCCACGGCTGCCAGTTCTGTGAGGACGGGGACCGGCGGCCCGCCTCGAGGATGCGGTCAAGATCGCCCGCGGCGATCGGGCGGTCGGCGAACGACCGGACGTTGCGGCGTGAGGTGATGGCTTCCCAGGTCTGCATGACTCACTCTTACTAAATTCTCTGGCGCTGGTGTCGATCTGGGCCGATGCCGTTCGAGGCATCAGCAGAGGGAGGTCCGGGCAGCGGGCCGGCCCAGCTGACGAGGAGGCACAACGATGCGGTTCCTGATGACGACGACGGCGGGCCAGGCGCCGGACGAGAAGATGATGACGGAGATGGGCCAGCTGGTCGAGGACCTGACCAAGGCCGGGGTCCTGCTCGCGACCGGTGGCCTGGACCAGGCCGGCACGCGGGTGATCTGATCGGCTGGGTGAGCGTGCCGGAGGCGCACCGGGCGGTCGAGGCGGAGCTGCGCAACTACCACCTGCTGCCCAGCGTCCGCGCCGATTTTCTGGCAAAGCTCGGCCGCGCCGACGAATCCAGGGCCGAGTACACACGGGCGGCGTCTCTCACCCGCAACGAAGCCGAGCGTGCCGTCCTCCTGGAACGTGCCGCCGGGTGCTCGCGCCGCGAGCCATAGCGGCTTTGGCGACGCCGCCGAGCCCCGGCGTCCCGTTCCGGAAGTCAGGTAACGCCGGCGGCCTGGATGCGTTCCAGGGTGCGGCGGCTGGCCCGGCTGAAGTCCGGGTTGCTCTCCGCGTAGTACCAGACTGCCCCCAGCGCCTGCTGAAATGCCCACGCCTTGCCGCGTTCCCACTCGGGGCCGTCGCATTCGAGGTCGGTGCGGAGCACCTGGCGCGGGCCGGGCTCGAGCAGATGCCAGGCGGCCACGAGGTCCAGCGCCGGGTCGGCCGGCCCCAGGCCGCCCACGTCCAGGACCCCGGCCAGCCGGCCGCCGGACACCAGCACGTTGCCGGGAATCAGGTCCTTGTGGCTCATCACGTCGTCGCCGGGGCCGCGCGGCAGCACGTGCAGAGCCTCCCACGTCCGGCGCAGCCGCGGCACGTCGAGCACCTGCTCGCTGTTGCGGAAGCAGGTGTCCATCCACGCGTCGTGCGAGCGCAGGTCGCCGCCGCGGCCGTTCCCGCTGAACACCCGGCCGCCGGTGCCGATCGCGCGCACACCGGCGATGAACTCGGCCAGGTCGTGCGCGAACGCTTCGGAGTCGCCGGGGTCGTCCTCGATGGCGGTGACCCCGGGCAGCCACGTCTGCACCAGCCACGGCAGCGGGTAGCCCGCCCCGGGCTCGCCGATCCCCAGCGGCTCTGGGGTCGGGAACCGCGTGCGCCCGGCCAGTTCCGCGGCCGCCGCCACCTCGGCTTCCAGCTCCCGCCGCACCGTCGCGGGATCGCCGGGCCGCAGCGGGAACCGGGCCGTGAGCTCGCCGCCGATGCGGAAGATCGCGTTCACGGTTCCGGACGCGTGCACGCGCTCGACCGGCAGCGGCCGCCACTGCGGGAACTGCCCGCCGACCAGCGCGAGTACCGTCTCGATGGGCACGTCCAGCTGGTCGTCGTGCATCTTCACCCGGACAGACTCGCGGCCCCGGTCCGCGGCCGCAACCGGACGCTGTGGCCCGCTATCTGCTCACGGCGTAACGGCCGTGGTGCTTCACAATGTCAGGCCCGATTCGAGGTGCCGGAGCGCCATGTCGAGGACTTCCGGGAGGTCGGCGGCGGGGTCGTCGCTGATCGCGGCGAGCACAGCCATCGTCGCGCCGACCACCGCCCCGGCGACGGTACGGACCTTGAGGTCGTCGGGCCGCAACCCGGCGCGTTCCGCCATCGCGTCGGCCAGAAACTGCATGAGGCGGGAAAACTGGTTGAGCATGGCCGCGCGCAGCCGGGGCACCGCCAGGATGAGCGCGACCCGCTCCCGCTGCTCGGCCCGCTGCTGCGCCGTCATGCCGGCGAAGACCGCGGCGAACGCGGCCCGCATCGCGGGAACCGGGGCCAGTTCGGGCGGCTGTCTCTGGTAGGCGTCGATGATCACCGGGTCGTAGTCGTCTTGCAGGACCAGGTCTTCCTTGGTGGGGAAGTAGCGGAAGAACGTGGTCTCGGAGACCTCGGCCGCGTCGATGATCTGCTCGATGGTGGTGGCGTCGTAGCCCTGCGCACGGAACAGCTGCAGCGCGTTCGACTGGATCGTGGCGCGGGTCCGGGCCTTCTTGCGTTCCCGCAGGCCGGCCCCGGATTGATCGGTACGGGCTGGCATGAGGCTCCCTTCGTTGCTGCTGGACCGGCCTGGAGGCAGGAGGGCCAGGGCGAGGACGGCGCCGGCGATCCCGATGCCCGCCGAGACCACCAGCGACGCGTCCAGGCCACCCGCGAAGGCTGCCCGGGCGGACTGGGCCAGCCCGGCCGACCTTATCTGGCTGGCGACGGTGAGGCCGCCGTCCACGCTCTGCCGGGCCGCGGCCGCCGCGGCGGCGGGCAGTCCGGTGACGCGGAGACGTGCCTGGTAGCCGGCGGCGAGGACGCTGCCCGCGATCGCGGTGCCGAACGGCCCGGCGGTCTTCTGGAACGCCTGGACGACGGCGGACCCGATCCCGCTGCGTTCCGCGGACAGCCGGGACAGCGCGGCGGCGGTCGCCGCGGTCAGCGCCATTCCGGTGCCAGCGCACAGCACCGCCATCCAGAGCCCGACGAACGTCATCGGCGACGTCGTGCGGGTCGCGGCGCCGGCCGCCGCGCCGGCGGCGAGCAGGGCGAACCCGAGCGTGACGGTGAGCCTGGCGCCGATCGCCTTCGCCAGGGCGCTGGCGGGCAGCGCCCCGGCGATGAGCCCGCCGACCAGGGGCAGCAGCCGGATCCCGGAGCCGAAGGCGTCCGCCCCCCGGACGGCCTGGAAGTACTGCGGCATGCTGAACAGCAGCCCGATCATGCCCAGCCCCGCGACCCCGCCGAGCACGGCTCCCGAGGTGAACGACCGGGACCGGAACAGGGCCGGATCGACCAGCGGCTGACCGCCCCTCGCGGCGAGGCGGCGTTCCCAGCCCGCGAACCCGGCAAGCAGCAGCAGCCCCGCCGCGATCAGCGCGAGCGCGGCGGGATCGCTCCATCCCTTCGAGCCCGCTTCGATCAGGCCGTACGTGACCGCGACCAGGCCGGTGACCGAGGCTGCCGTGCCCGGCGGGTCCAGGCCGGGCCGCTGCGCGGCGCGCGATTCCGGGATCAGCGCGAAGCCGACGGCCAGGCCGACAGCGACGACCGGGACGTTGATGAGGAACACCCAGCCCCACCAGAACCGCGAGAGCATCCAGCCGCCGAGGATCGGCCCGAGCGGCAGCGCCAGGAAATTGGCCGCCTCGTAGACACCGGTGGCCCGGGGCCGCTCGGCGTCGTCGAACAGCACGGTCAGCGCCGACATCGCCATGACCGTGACGCCCGCCCCGGCCAGCCCCATCAGCAGCCGGGCGAGCAGGAACACGGCGGGTGAGGGGGCCTCGGCGCACAGGACGGACCCGGCGCCGAACACCGTCAGCGACCCGAGCAGCAGCTTCTTGCGGCCGAACCGGTCGCCCGCCAGCCCGGCCGGCAGCGTCGCGGCGGCCAGCAGGAGCAGGTAACCGGACGAGAACCACTCCAGGTCCGACTCGGACGCGTGCAGTGCCTTCGCCAGCGTGGTCAGCGCCACGGACAGGACGGTGCCGTCCAGGCTTACCGCGAGGATGCACAGGCTGACCGCTCCGAGAGCCCACCATTTGCGTGACCCGGCCACTGACATGTTGGTAACCTCCGAAAAGAGGTTACCAACTTTTGAACGCTACTTCCGAATTAGGCCGGCGCCGCCGGTGACAGCGGTTGCGGATCGTCCCAGTCTCAGCAGCATTCTCTGGGCTCGGGGGCGAGGTCCTGAAGGATGAGGTGTGTCGCGGCCGGCCGGAACACCTACGATCCCGGCTCCGCGCGAACACAGCGATGAGGGCATCTCCTGGCCCCGGCGACCCGGCCGGCCAGGAGACGCCACGCTGGCTGCGCGCCTGACCGCAAGTCCGCCGCCGCGGTCCGCACCCCCGTCTGCGTGAGGCGTTGAGGCTTCGGCTCAAAACCGGTTCCTTCGGGGCGCACCCCGCGAGAGCATGCTCATGGTGGAGATACTTCAGATCGGCGCGGACGGCTGGCAGGCCATGCGGGACATCCGGCTAGCATCCCTGCAGGATGCTCCGCAGGCGTTCGCGTCAACCTACGAGCGCGAGGTCGCGTTCACCGAAGCCGACTGGCTGCGCCGCATCAGCCGCGGGGGCAACTTCCTCGCCTACGCGCCGGAACTCGGTGCCGCGCCAGTCGGAATCGCCGGCGGGTACGAGATCGAGCCGGGAACCACCGAGCTCATCTCCATGTGGGTCAGCCCGGTGGCCCGCGGGCACGGAATCGGCCAGGCGCTCGTCGAGGCTGTCGTCGGCCGGGCTCGCGGCGGCGGCATGTCGCGCGTGCATCTGTGGGTGACCGAGAGCAACCGCGGCGCCCGCCTGCTCTACGAGCGATGCGGGTTCCAGCCGACCGGGGAACGCCAGCCGCTGCCGTCTGACGTCCGGGTGACCGAGATCGCGATGGCGCTTTCCCTGACCGCTGACCGCTGACCGCTGACCACGAGCGCCGGCAGGTCTCCCAGCGACATGGCGGCCAGCCTAGCGAGGTCCTTCGCTGCCCGGCGGTGATCTCGTCGCGTGGTATGTTCGGCCGGTGCTCGACGGAGCGGCCTTCATCGGCTTCATCCCAGTGCGCGACATCTTCGAGGCGCGGGGCTTCTACGAGCGGGTTCTCGGGCTCCGCGTCACCGAGGACACGCCGTTCGCGCTGGTCCTGGACGCCAACGGCACGATGCTGCGCGTTACCCCGGTGCCCGGTCTCGCGGTGCAGTCGTTCACGATCGCGGGCTGGCGGGTGGGCGACATCGCGGCAACCGTGCGCGGCCTGGCAGCCAAGGGCGTGCCCTTCACCCGCTACGACGGCATGGGCCAGGACGAGCTCGGCATCTGGACCGCCCCGAGCGGCGACAAGGTCGCCTGGTTCACCGACCCCGACGGCAACACCCTGTCGCTGACCGAGTTCGCGGCCGACGGGCATTGAGCGAGGTGCCGCTGCAGCGCGACCTCACGCAACTCGTCCACCCCGCACTCACCGCCCGGCCCGCCTAACCCAGCTCATTCGCCGCCGGGCTCATCCCACATTTCGCGCACCTGCTCCCAGTCGCCGGAATCCCCGTCCGCGGAGTCCCCGTCCGCGGAGTCCCCGTCCGCGGGCTCGCCGGGCGCGATGTACCGCGCGCCGGTGAACGCCTGCGCCGGCGGGGTGAAGCTGCCCCGGGCCACCAGCCTGGCGATGTTCGCGCGGTAGATCTCGTCCACGTCGGCGTGGCGCAGCGGCTCGTCGTCCAGCCAGAGGTTCTTCGGGTGGACCGGCTGCTCGTACATGCGCCGGAATATCTCCGTGCGCAGATCTTTCATCCAGTTCGAGTTCAGGTTCATCGTGCGGAACTCGCGCAGCGCCTCGATGTCGATGATCCCCGCCACGAACGTGTTCGCGCCCGACGTGGTGTGCCCGAGCACGCTGCCCTGGTAGTCGACGATGTGCGAGTTGCCGCCGGCGATGTCGTAGGGGTGCTCCATCTGGGGGTGCACGTACACCGGGCCGACGTTCGGGCACACCATGTACACGTTGTTGAAGTGCGCGTGCGCCCGGTTCTGCAGCAGCCACGTCCCGCCGGGCTCCATCCCCATCTGGGTCATCGGCACCGCCTCGCTGGGCCGGTAGACGACCTCGGCGCCGTTGAACGCGAGCGCGCGCACCGCCTCGGGGTACTCGCCGTCGGAGCAGCAGATCGTGCCGACGTTGCCGATGTCGTCGGTGCGCAGCACCGGGTAGAACGCGTCGATGCCGTCGCCGAACAGCTCCACCCAGCGGTCGTAGACGTCGTGCGGGACGCACGAGCGCTCCCGGCACCAGACGTGGTTCTTCGCCGCCTTGTGCACGATCTCGCCCTGCCGCGAGATGACGAGCAGGGTGTTGAAGAAGCGGTCGTCGATCACCTCGGGCCAGCGCGCCTTGCACTGGACGACGATGTAGGTGTCGTAGTGCCGGGCCAGCGCGGCCAGCCGGTCCGTCTCCGGCCCGGGGATGTCGATGAACAGGTCCCGCGCGGCGGTGACGTGCGGGATGTCGAAGATCTCGTCGGTGAAGCCGGTCAGCGCGCCCTCGGCGAGCGCGATCAGCCGGACCGGCATGTTGATGCCGATGATCGAAACGGCCGCGTGGATCCCGTCCTCGACGATCTGCAGGTTGCGCTGGATGTCGCGGCGGCTGCCGATCCCGTGCACCACCGTCGACAGCCCAACCGCCATGTATGGAGCCACCCGCTCCTGCCCGCGTCCGCTCACTGTCCCTGCTTTCCGTCGAAGGGTGCGCTGTCTGGCCGGCCGCCACACGCCGTCTGGCCGGCCGCCACACGCCGTCTGGCCGGCCGCCACACGCCGTCCCATCATCGTTGTGGGGGAGCCTGCTGCCTCGCAACGTGCCGTCGGAAGGAGAGGCCAGTGACCGCCCCGGCAGCGCAGCCGGGACACGCCCGAGGAGCGGGGCCTGCTGGACGCCTGGCAGACTCAGCTGACCGCCGCCCGGGCGCGATGCACGCGAGCTCGTCGCCTCAGGCCTGGCCGGAGATGATTTCTGAGGCGTGAACGGCCGCGGCGAGTGCTGCGGGGTCGGCGGTGCGGGCGTGCACGTCGGCGGCGGTGTCGGCGAACTTGATCGCGTGCTCGTCGCCGTTGCGGACCGCGCGGGCGAAGGCCTCCGCGACGGCGTCCGGTCCGTCCGGCGCCGCAGGCAGCGATTCCGGAGGAGCAGGATCGGGCGGCGCGTACACGGCGGTCAGCGCGGCGGCCGCGTCCCACGCCGCTGCCGCGCTGGGTGCCCACAGGTCCTGGCTGAGCGCGGGCAGGGTGCGCAGGATCGCCGTCGGCGCGGTTGCCGTGTGCACGAGCATGACCGGGTTGCCGTGCGCGTACTCCAGGTACCGGAAGACGGCGGCGTCGGCCAGCGCGGCAAGCCACGTCCGGGCACTTTCCGCAGGCAGCTCGGCGGGTGCTGCGGCGAGCGCGGCGGGCCAGCCGGGCAGCGTGACCAGCTGGGGCAGGCGCTGCCGGATCTCGCCCGACTGATCGGCGATCCGGGGTACGGCTGCGAGCGCGGCTGCCGGTGCGAGGGCCGGCGGCCTCCGGCCGGTTTCGCCGGAGCCGGACGGTCCCCGGGTCCCGGTGCCGGGGACCATCTGCCAGCGGGCCGCCCAGTAGGCCAGGCCGTGCGCCAGCTCGGTGACGTGCACCGGGTCGTCACCATCGGTCAGCAGCGCCCGCACGCCGTGCCCGACCCGGATGATGCCGTGGGTGGCCGAGGCGGCGATCCCGGGAAGCAGCCGCGGCCACCAGGTGCCCAGCACCTGCCGCCAGGGCCGGTCGGCGGTCTCCCGGATGAAGAACGCGGTCCAGTCGGCGATGCGCCGCGGTTCTCCGAGTGCCTCCCGCCAGTCAGCGGCGATGGCGCCGCTGCCGCGGGGGAAGTCCTCCAGCCCGACGACGTAACCATCCAGCCAGCGGTGCACTTCGCCGGCGTGGCCGTTGCGGGCCATCGCCTCGGCGACCATCGGGCCGTGGTTGGACAGCCAGCCGTCGAATTCCGGCCCGGTCTTGTGCAGCCGCTGGTAGGCCTCGTCCAGGGTCGCCGTCACCTCGGATGCCATAAGACCGAGGTTACGAAGATAGCGGCCCCAACGTAAGGCCCATTTCGGTGGCTGAAACATGGGCCACTTCAGGGGCTCGGCGGGCCGGCCGCTTCGTCGCCGCGCTGCCCG
>JASHQP010000361.1 GCA_030039095.1 Streptosporangiaceae bacterium | reverse complement strand
CGGCGGATATTTTGTGCGTGTCAGCCGTTGAGCGCACACGGACTGTGAGAGGTATGCGTACGCGATGGTGTACGCTTTAACAGTGGCAGTGCCGGAGGTCTTGTCGTTCCGCGAGTTCCGCGCCGGGCTCGCGGGCGTGCTGGACCGGGTGCGGCAATCCCCGGGCACCGCGGTCTTCGTCGGCGCGCACCGGAGGGCGGAGGCGGTGCTTGTGTCGGTAGAACAGTATGAGGCACTGCAGGAGGCCGCCGAGCGGCAGCACGCGGTCGCGGCGGCGCTGGCGTCCGTGCGGGCCGAGGGCCTGGAACCCGGCGCCGAGGACCTGGCGCTGTTCGCCGAGGTAGCGGCCGGTCGGCTGTCCACCGATGAGCTGCGGGAGCGGGTCCTGTCCCGCTACCGCAGGTGAGCAGCGCGGCCGCCGACCCTTATCTGGACCCTGGTCTTCGCGCACGTAGGCGTTCTTGGGTCGGGCGGGGTCGGGGCGGGTGGCGCTGGTGTATCCGTGGCGGACGCATCAAACTGAATTGACTACTCAAAGTAGCGGAAGCCGGATGGCATGTCAGATGTGACAAGCGCAATTGGCTAAGCCCTTGCCAGGCAATCCCTGATCCGCTTTGCCGCATCTGCCGGCGAAATAGTGCTCACATCAATCTTTACAGTGTCAAGCGTGTCGTATAGCGGTATAGCCGCTACACTGCGCGCTATGATGTCCGGTTCCCGTTTTCCTCCTGCAATGTCGCGGCTCAATCTTTCCGACAAAACCTGTTTATTGCTGACGAGCGAAAAGCAATGTATTGTGCAGTCGCTATGGTTTAGCCTGGCAATAAGGTCGTCCAATATCTTCTGCTGATGAAGCACCCAGCAGAAGATAACGTTCTCAAACTCCGAGCAATCGAGAAAGTTGTTGAGTAGGTGAGCGATATTACTCTCCACCATCTTTTTTGTTTCGCCGGTGACCACAAATGGGCGCATATCCCAACACCAGTCGCCGTCAAGGAATACGTTCCGCGGGAGTATTTTCTGCAATTCGCGGCACGTTGTGGTTTTGCCAACGCCCGCCGTGCCGCCGACGATGATGAGGTTTTTCATATCGCAGCATCCTGGCTGCCGAGGTGCCGGGCGAAGAGCCCGATCGAGCTGTCGATCTCGAAGTCAGGGACTTCAAAGTGGCTGCCTGGGTTGGCGTGCAGGGTCTTCTCGGCAGAGCCGAGTGCGCCGGACAGTGTCAGCATGGAATCTCGCGGGTGTCCTGCATCGTCCCACTGCATCACGAACTCGACCGGAATCGTGATCCGCGGCGCAATGCTGATAAGCACGTCGCTTTCGTCGAGGCCGAGGACCGCAGCCGTGATCCTGGGCTCGACCGCGACCAGGTGCATGCCCACCCCTCCGCCCTGGGACAGGCCGCCTACATCGAACGCGTCGGCGGGCAGGAGGAAGCCGAACGGCGCCGCAAGGTGCTGATGGCCCGCCAAAGCGGCCACCATCTCGCCGAAGAACGCAAGCGCCACAGCCTCACCCAGGCCCAGCTCGCCCCGGCCATGGGCGTCACCCCCGGCCGGGTCCCCCAGATCGAACGCGGCGAACTCGCAACCATCGAAGCCGTCGCCCGCTACGTCGAAGCACTCGGAGGCCGACTCGACCTCGTCGCCAGCTTCGGCGACCACACCCTTACTGTCACCACGACTGAGGCAGCCTGAGAAGGTGTGCAAGCGGAGCCAGCACAATCCAGCGGCAGGCTCCCGGCTCACCCGCGCCCGCCCGGACAACCACGCAACGTCAGACCGCAACCCCGGCAAGTAGGCTCAGGCCGATTAGGAATGCCTGATGAAGCCCCAGGCATATGTGATTCCATGGGCCAGAATTTCCGTATCTTGAGGTCCTGGTGGGCTGCCGAACCGGAGCTTGGCGTCGGCTGAGATGGGGCCCGTTATCGCTCGGCCCGGTCGTGCGTCAGGATTCCGGGCGGGGGCTCTCCCCTCGGATCGGGAGCCAGTAAAAGACGTTGAATGCCGCGATCACGGCTACGCCCCCGAACGGTATCAGCAGGCCAAGCAGGGCCCCTGTCGTCAGCCAGGCCAGGGCCAGCTGAAACCGCCTGCCGATAGCCGTTGCGCCCGGGGCGTCGAGCGTTTCGCTGAGCAGCCGGCGCCGGCGCGCATACTGCCAGACGGCGTTGAACGTCAACGCTGTCGCGTCGAACGCGATGCCGTAAAAGACGACCGCGGTCCGCAGGCCATGTCCGCTGCGTATCGCGCCAGCCAGCACAGACGTGGCGAACGGAAGAAACGCCACGATCATCAGCAGCAGTGTGTTGAGCAGCAGCATGACCCGGTCGGCAACGCGGATGTGGTCGAACATGACGTGATGGTTTGCCCACACCTGCCCGATGAACAGGAACGTCAGGACGTAGGAGAGATAAGACGGCCAGAGCGCGCCAAGCCCGTGCAGCAGCTTCGTATAGTCCGATGGAGGCCTGATCTGCAGGACGAGCAGGGTCGTGGCGATGGCGAAGACGGCATCGCTGAAGGCGACCAGCCGCCCGGGCTTGCGATGCACGGAAGGGGAGTCAAGCCCGGCTTTGCCGCCGGGCGCTCGCGCCACAGCGAACGAACGCACCAACGAAACCACCGAAGCGACCCGTGCCCTGCCCGCCGGTGATGGCATAGTGCAGCTCCGCAGAATTGGCCTGTCCCCATCCTCCCCATAGCTTTACCGCCGTGTGAGTGGATCAGGGGGCAAGACAAGGTACCCGGCGGCTTGCGGCTTGACCGTGCTGCCGTTCGGCTGGCGCGCAGCCCGGGGCGGAACTGCCGCCGGGCGCCCGCGAGCTGCTATCCGAGCGCGCCCTGTTCTCGAGTGACGTTCCTTGACACGCAGGAGGCCGCGGAGCGGCAGCACGCGGTCGGGTCGATGATCGCCGGGTCGGGCCACTCTTCGACCCGGACGTCGCCAGCAACCGGGCCGACGTGCGGGACTTCCTCGTCAGCCGCCGCGCCAAGATCACCCCGGAGCAGGCCGGGCTGCAGTTCTACGGCGGGAACCGCCGTGTTCCGGGCCTTCGCCGCGAGGAAGTCGCCATGCTCGCAGGCGTCAGCGCCGACTACTACACCCGCCTGGAGAAAGGCAATCTGTCCGGCGTATCTGACAGCGTCCTGGAAGCCATCGCCGGCGCGGCCGGTCAACCTCGCCCGGTTCCGGTTCCTCGATCCCGCAGCCCGCGACTTCTACCCCGACTTCGCCGACTCGGCGAACACCACCGTTGCGCTCCTGCGCACCGAAGCTGGCCGCGACCCGTTCAGCAAGAGCCTCACCGACCTCATCGGCGAACTGTCCACCCGAAGCGAAGAATTCCGGGCCATGTGGGCCGCTCACAACGTGCGGTTGCACCGCAGCGGCCTCAAACGCTTCCACCACCCCGTCATCGGCCGCATAGACCTCATGTTCGAGGCCCTGGCCCTCGAAGCCGACGACGGGCTCACACTCACTGCCTACGCCGCCGAACCCGGCACGCCCTCCCACGACGCGCTCAGACTCCTCGCGAGCTGGGCCGCGACGAGCATGAGCGAGACCAACTGTCCCGGTCGGCCCTCATATCGCATGGACGGGCGGGAGGATCAGACTGTGGCAAGAAGCAGCTAAATACCAAATCC
>JASHQP010000360.1 GCA_030039095.1 Streptosporangiaceae bacterium | reverse complement strand
CCCTCCCACCACACCTCCTGCGTGTCATCGTTGTACGCGACGTTGGTGAAGATCGTCCCGGTGCCCGGGGCCACCGATCCGAGCGCGGTCGGGTTCGTGGTCTCGTTGGTGTCCTTGGCCACGCCGAACACGCCGAACTCGGGGTTGATCGCGTAGATCTTGCCGTCACCGGGGTCGACGCGCAGCCACGCGATGTCATCACCGTAGAAGTAGACCTGGTAGCGGCCGCCGAGGGCGTCCGGGGCCAGCATCATCGCCAGGTTCGTCTTGCCCGACGCGCTGGGGAAGCCGCCGCAGATGTGGTACCGCCTGCCGGTCTGCCTGTCCGCGATGCCGATGAGCATGAACTGCTCGGCCAGGAACTCACCCGAGGCCCACCCGTCATAAGCCGCCTGCCGCAGCCCATGCGCGATCTTGCCGAGCAGCGCGTTGCCGCCGTAAGAAGAGCCGAAGTGCAAAATCGTCCGCTCATCAGCGAACGTCACGAAATACCGCTTGTCCCCAGCCGTCCCCTGGCCCAGCGCCTCCAGGTCACCAGTAATATGCACAGCCCGCACGAAACTCGCCGGATCCGCCAGGCCCTCGACGTACCCCACCCCCACCCGCGCCATCCGGATCATGTGCAGCACCACCGTCCGCGCATCGGTCAGCTGCACCCCCGCCGCATACCGCTCCAGCGGCGACCCCGCCGGCGCCATCAGATACGGCACCACATACAGCGTCTTGCCCGCCGACGCCCCCCGCATCAGCCCCTCCACCAGCGGCCGCATCTCACCCGACGGCCGCCAGTTGTTATACACACCCCTATCAGCCGGGCTGCCCGTCGCCACGATCGTGCGCTCCTCCGACCGCGCCGTGTCCTTCACATAACTACGCGAGTAATACACCCCCTCACCCGCCGGCACGATCTCCCCCGCCGCCAGAGCCTCCCCCACCAGCCGCCCATCATCCCCCGCGCCGACCACCTCCACCCGCGCCGCCCCCGACAGCCCAGCCCAGTACCGCACAAACTCACGCACATGAACATTCCTCAGCCCCGCCCCGTCAAGCACCGCGCACACGTCAGCCATCGCCCAACCCCTCCGCTGTTTGCAGAAATTTTCAACTTTGTATATTGCGAGGAGAACAAGAAGAAGGATAGACCAGTGCCGGGAGGAGATCCGATGCCGGTACCGCTCTACCAGGCCAAGGCCGAGTTTTTCCGGATGCTCGGCCACCCGGTGCGCATCCAGGTCCTCGAACTGCTCCAGGACGGGCCCAAGCCGGTACGCGACCTCCTCGCAGAGATCGCCGTCGAGCCATCCAGCCTGTCCCAGCAACTGGCAGTGCTGCGCCGTTCAGGCATCGTCACCGCCACCCGCCACGGCACGACCGTCGTCTACGCCCTCTCCGGCGGCGACGTCGCCGACCTGATGCGCGCAGCCCGCCGGATCCTCACCGAAATGCTCGCCGGCCAGAACCAGCTTCTAGCCGAACTCCGCGAGTCACTCGCCGAGCCTGTCTGACGCCCAGCGCTACCCGCCGCCGTCGCCGCAGCCGCACGCCAATCCTGCAGTTCCCGGGTTGCCTGCGAGCCCTTACCGTGCCAGCAGCCGGTCAAGTACTGCCGGATCGCCGCCGGGCACGTCGACGATCTTCGTCCGGCTTGCTGCCCCGCTCACCAGCCGCACCGAATTACGCGGGACACCGAAAGCCGCCGCAACGGCCGCCAGCGCGGCGGCCGTCGCCCGGCCGTCCGCCGCACGCGCGCTGACCCGGACGACGAGGGCGCCATCGTGGTCGCCGCCCACGCCGGGGCGGGCCGATCCAGGCCGGACCCGAACAGTAACGCGCACGACTGATAGTGTGCGCCGCCGCCAGGTACAGGGCTTTCACAGGGGTAGCCAGGACCCGATATCAGCCTCGTGGACCAGTTCGGGACCTTCGGCCCTGACCTTCGGCCCTGACCTTCGGTGCCTCCGCAGGTCATCATGGCTATGTGATCACCGGGGCCGCATCGGGCCTGCGACCCCGCCGGGGTGAGGGAATGAGGGCTCGTGGCAGGAGACGAACAGATCCGCGCACAGATCATGCGGCCGCGGCAGACCCTGGAACTAACCGGGGAAGAGTCCTGGCAGTTGCTGAGCAGTGTGTCGCTGGGCCGGATCGTGTTCACCTTGCACGCGATGCCCGCGATCCGGCCGGTCAATCACCTGGTCGACGACCAGACGATCATCATCCGGTCGCATCTGGGGTCGGCGATCGCCGGACGCGCCGCCGGCAAGGATGGCGCGGTCGTCTGCTACGAGGCCGACGAGCTGGACCCGGTCCGGCATACCGGGTGGAGCGTGATCGTAACGGGGATGGCGCGGCTGGTCCGCGACCCCGTCGCGATCGCCCGCTACCAGCAACTGCTTGAACCATGGGTGGCCGTCCAGATGGACCATGTCATCGCCATCAGGCCCGAGATCATCACCGGAATCCGCCTACTCGGCTGGTGCCGATGACCGTGTGTGGTACCTGCCCACCCGTTCAGGCTTGGCTAGTTTCAACTACAGCCTTCGTGTAAATGTAGGTCTGGGTGGCGCTGGCACCAGACCCAGCAGGATCGCCCGGCCACGCTGGGCAGGGCTCTCTCGGCTAGGTCGCGGTGATGATGTCGGCGGTGCGGTCTGGGCCTGGCGTCCGCGGGCTGGGGAGCCCGATGGCCTGGTCGGTCCACGCCCAGACGCGGCACAGTAGCCGCGTGTTGCCGCTGTAGGGGTCGCGCAGGTGGAAGACGCGGTAGTTGTCCATGCACAGCAGGTCTCCTGGGCCGAGGAGGAACCGGGGCGCGGCCTCCGCGGCCCGGTCCACGGCCTCGTGCCAGCGCCTGATCTTGTCCTGGGCGCTGGGGTCTGGCTTGACGCCGTCGGGGCAGCGCTGATGCTCGTGGCATCGCAGCGCGACCCTGCCTCCCGGTGCCCGGGCGGCGATGGGCGCACGGCAAGGTACGCCCGTGGGCGTACTCTGCTCGACCGGCGTCTCCCGCAGGAACGCGCCCATCTCCGGGTCGGCGGCCTCGACGGCGTCGAGCACCCGGTATCCGTCGAGGACCGCCGACTCACCCCCGGCGGGGGCGGGCCGCACGCACAGCAGCGAGACCACGTCTGGGTATGCGTTGCCGTAGAGCATGTACCCGTCGCAGTGCGCGTTGCCGCCGGTGGCGGGGTTGGAGTTCACGGTCCGTGTGGCCGGGTCGAAGTAGGTGGGCTGTCCGGGGACGGGATTGGTGCCGATGTCGACGGGCTGGCGGTGCGCGCGCAGCCGGCTGGCCAGGACCTCGATAGTGGCCGCGGCGGCGTGCGTGCGGCCGGTGCCGCTCGAGGAGAGGATCGCGGCGCCCGTGCGTTCGAGCGCGTGCAGGGCCGTCGCGGGATCGGCCGTCCGCTCCGGCACGAACCCGGCCAGGTCGATCCCTGCGGCTGCGCCCGGCGCTGCGCCACGTTCGGGCGGCATCCTAGAGCCCGTCCTTGCTGTTGATGAGGTCACTGGCCTGCTGGCTGGTGAGCTTGACGCCGAAGAACCGGGAGTAGAACTCCTGCGTCTGCGCGACGAGGTTGATGCTTGCGAACTGCTTGGGATAGATGTCCTTGGCGGTCCAGAGCAGGCCCAGCGGCTGCTCCACGGTGTTGTCTCCCCACGTGTTGACGCCCTCTGGGACGAGGTTGACGCGCTTGGTCTTCACGGCGGTCAGCTGGCTGAACTGCGAACCGTGCAGAAGGGCGGGGACGTCCGACGGGTCGTGGACGATGATGACCTTCGGGTCCCACTTGTAGAGCTGCTCGACGCTGAACTGGAGGTTGGCGTCCGGGTTCATGCCCTCGCCCGCCGTCACGTCCCGGACACCGAGAACGCCGAGCATCCAGGTCATGATCAGGTTCGGGCGCTGCAGCGGGTCCATGGCGAGGTAGATGGCCGACGGGCGGCTGGCGGCGGGAATGCTGGAGGCTGTCTTGTGCACCTCACGGATGATGTTGTTGAAGTAGCTGACGTAGGCGGCAGCCTGTTTCTCCCTGCCGAGCAACCGCCCGAGGACCGTCACGTCGCGCTCCATCGCGGGACCGGAACTCAGGTAATTGATATCGAGTGCCGGAATCTTAAGTTTTTGCACTTGATTCGCCGTGGCCGCGTCGGCCGTGAGGACAACGTCTGGCCTCGCGTCGAGTAGTTCCTCGGTATTGACCGGCCCGCCGAGCGCCGACTCGACGTTGGGCCGGGTCACGAGGCCGGGAATGAGGAGCTTGTCCGACCGGTAGAAGGCGGTGTTGCTGTAGCCGGGGAACCCGTTGACGATGAGGTTCTTGTCGCCGAGGGCGACGATCCAGCCGTCGCTGACGGGCGGGTACCCCACCGTGACGATCCGGGTGATCCGGACGGGCACTGTGACGTGCCGGCCGGCGGTATCGGTGATCACCTGCGTGCGGGCCTGCGACGACGTGGCGGGCGACGAACTGCATGCAGCGCCGCCGGCCGTGGCGAGGAGGAGGATCACGGCCAGAGCTGCTGATCGTGATGCCCGGTGCTGTCTGTTCATGTGATCCCTTCGGCGCTCGCCCGGGGCCTGCCGCGGCCCAGGCGTCGCCGCGTGGCGTGGCCGGGCCGAGGCCCCGGGCCGGGGCAGATTGGCGGCTGGCTGGGTTACTCGGCCAGGAACGGCGGGCGCTGCTCCCATCCCTGTTCGTGGACTTCGGCCAGCGGGGCAGTGACCCGGACGCACACGTCACCCTCGATTGCCAGAACGGCGCTGGCGGGGACGTACACGGCGGCCCCGGTCTGGTCCACCCGCCCGGTAACGACTGGCTCGCCCGCGTCACCTGCGGGAGGCCGCGCGACGGCGTCGACGTCACCCCACTTTTGGTAGTCACTCGAGCACAGGTCCATGCCTGGCCTGATGCGGCTGATCAGTTCTTCGTTCATGCTGGTTTCCCTTCCTGTCCGTCGTGGGCTGTCAGGCGCCGAAGTTGACCTTGGATCCGCCGATGCCGTAGAGGATCTCGTTGAGGTCGGCGGTGGTGAGGTTCTCGCCGTAGAAGCGTGAGTAGAAGGCCTTGGCCTGGGCTGCCATGTTGATGTCGGCGAAGTGACTGGGATAGAGGTATTTGGCCGTCCACAGCAGCGCGAGGGGAGCCGCAACGTCGAAGTCGCCCCATTCGTTGAGGTCCTGGGGGATCGATTTGACATGACCGTCGTGCACGGCGGTGAGGTTGCGGAGGACGGGGTTGGTCGTGATCACCGGGACGTCGGTGGGATCGTGGGCGATGATGAAGTCGGGGTTCCACCGCAGGATCTGCTCGGTGGTGAACTGGCTGAGCGGTGGGACGTTTCCGGCTACGTCGGTGACGCCGAGGTAGTTCATGTACCAGACCATCGCCGGGCCGTTGCGGCGGAACGGGCGGGTGGCCAGGTACAGGGCTGTGGGCCGCTGGGACGCAGGGACGCCTGCGATCCGCTGGTGGACGAGACTGAGCATGCTGTCGAAGTAGGCCACGTAGGCGGCGGCCTGCTTCTGCTTGCCGAGGACCTTGCCGAGCAGGGTCATGGCGTCCCGTTCCTGGTTCATGCCGGCGCCCTCGGTGGTGATGACGACCGTGGGCACGCCGAGCTGCTGGATCTGGCCGGCCAGTGTCGCGTCCATGGTCAGGACGATGTCGGGCTTGAGGGCCAGGAGTTCCTCGCTATTGACCGGCGCCATGATGTTGGACTCGACGTTCGGCAGGCCCACCAGCCGGGGTTCGAGGATCTTCCAGCCGTAATGCGCAGCGGAGAACACCTTCGGCACGCCGTTCACGATGAGCTTGCCGTCACCGATGGCGATCACGAACCCGTCGATGTCAGGCGGCGCGCCGACCATGACGATCCGGTGGATCCGGCTGGGAACCGGGACCGTCACGACCCGCCCCGCGGCGTCGGTGATCTTCTGGGTCCGCGCCGGGGCCGCCGAGCCCGGGCCTGACGAGCTCGCGCACGCCGCCAGTCCGAGCGCCGCGGCGGCCAGCAGCGCGATCAGCCCGGGCGTCCGGCTCGCCGTCGCGTACCGCCGGCGGGGCCGCGCCGTTGCCGGTCTCGCGATCACGGTCGGCTTATGAGCCTGTCTGGTCATGTTGGTTCTCCTTGGGCGCTCGATGCGTGTGGTGTGTGCTGGGGCTCCGGCGGGGTGATGTCGGGCAGGCAGAAGAACTGCTCGGGCCGGCCTGGGTGGGCTGGCAGGGCGATGACCTGGACGGGGACGTTGTAGAGGCTGGTGAGCTGAATGCTGGTGATGATCTGGGCGGGTGGCCCGGCAGCGATCACGCGGCCGGCGTCGATGAGGGCGGCGTGGTGGGCCCAGGTGAGGGCGTGGTTGGGCTGGTGGGTTGTCATCAAGACGGTGGCGCCCCTGGTGACCAGCTCGCTGATGGCCTGCAGGATGCGGACCTCGTTGCCGTAATCCAGGGCGCCGGTGGGCTCGTCCAGGATCAGCACCGACGCTTCCTGCGCCAGGGCGCGGGCGAGCATGGTGAGCTGCCGCTCGCCGCCCGACAGCCGCTGGAATGGCCGGTGCGCGAAGTGTCCGGCGCCGAGGCCCTCGAGGGTGGACATCGCCACGGTGCGGTCGGAACGGGACGGCGCACCGAGCGTGGCCAGGTGCGGAGTCCGGCCCATGGTGACCATTTCCAGGGCAGTGAAGGGGAACACGGTGGTGGTGTTCTGCGGCACGTAAGCGACCAGGCGGGCGAGCTGCCGCGCGGACAGCGAGGCCACGTCCCGCCCGGCGACCATCAGCGAGCCGGCGTCCGGGCGCAACAGGCCGAGGACGCAGCGGATGAGCGTCGTCTTGCCCGCCCCGTTGGGGCCGAGCAGGCAGCACAGCTCAGCCTCGGCCACCGACAGCGACACGTCGTGCAGCTGGTGGCTGCCGGGGCCGTAGGAGAAGGCCAGGCCGCTGATGGAGATGCTCATCGCCACTGCCTGCGGGACCGGACCAGCAGCGCGATGAAGAACGGCGCGCCGATCAGCGCGGTGAGCACGCCGAGCGGAAACTCGATGGCGGTGACGGTGCGGCCGACGTCGTCGACGGCGAGCAGGAAGATCGCGCCCATCAGCAAGGAGGCTGGCAGCAGCCGCTGGAATGAAGGGCCGACGGTGTTGCGGGCAAGGTGGGGCACGACCAGGCCGACCCAGCCGACGATCCCGGCGATGCTCACGACCGAGGCGGTCATCAGCGTCGTGGCGACGATCACCACCGCCCAGACAAGGTAACGGCTGACGCCCAGGGTCCGCGCCTCGTCCTCCCCGGCCGCCAGGACCGTGATCGGCCACCGGAACGCGAACAGGGCCGCCACCGAGACCGCGACCAGAATCGCGGGCAGCCACAGGCTGGACAGGGTCACGCTGTCCAGCGACCCGAGCAGGAAGAACACGATCTCCGGCAGCGTGGTGGTGGGGTTGGCGAAGTACTGCGCCAGCGCGATCAGCGCTTGCGCCATCGCCCCGACCACGATCCCCGCCAGCACCAGCACCACCATCGAGCCGCGGCCGATCAGCTGGGCGATAGCGACCGTCACCAGCACCGCGATTATTCCGCCGACGAAGGCGAGCAGCTGCACCTCGCTGAACGACAAGCCGAACAGCAGCCCCAGCGACGCGCCGAACCCAGCGCCGGCGGACACCCCCAGAATGTCGGGGGAGACCAGCGGGTTCTGGAACATGCTCTGGTACGCCGCTCCAGACCCCGACAGCGCCGCCCCCACCGTGATCGCCGCCAGCATGCGCGGCAGCCGGATCTGCACCAGCACGACCCAGTCGATGCTCGACAGCGGCGACCCGGCGCCCGGGATCACCGCCGCTACCAGGCCGCTCACCAGCCTTACCGGGCTGAGGGGATAGCGCCCCAGACCCAGCGACACCAGCGCCAGAACGACCAGTGCCACCGGCCCCGCGACCCACCACACCCAGCCCGGCAACCGCCTCGCCGGGCCCCGCCCGGCTCGTTCCGGCAGGCGAGGAAGCCGGGTCCTGCGGATCCGCGTACCGGCGTCCCTGGTCACGGACCCGGCTCGGGCTGGGCACCCCCGGACAGGGCGCGGTCCCTGGCGGCGCCCTCGCGATCCGCGGCGTCCGGGTCCGGCACGCCGAAGGCGGCGTCGGTCCACGTCCAGACCCGGTGCAGCAGCCGTTCGCCGCCCGCGTAAGCCTCCCGGCCGTGGGCAACGCGGTAGTTGTCCATGCACAGCAGGTCACCGGCGCGCAGCATGAACCGCGGCGCGGCCCGTTCCGCCTCATCCACGACCCGGCGCCATCCCGCCAGCAGCCGTTCCTGATCCGGGGTGGCGTCGTCCAGGCGCTGCTTGTCGTTGCACAGCACGACCCGCCGGCCGCCAGCGCTGCGCCGGGCCACCGGCTCCCGCCAGGGCACGCCCTCGGGCGAGCACTGCTCGACAGGCTGGCGCCACAGGAACTCGGCCAGATCCCGGCTGGCCGAGTCGGCCGCCAGGTCGTCGACCAGCCGGACGCAGTCGACGACATACGAAGCGCCGCCCTGCTCGGCGGGCCGCTCGCAGAACAAGAAGATCACGTCTGGGTAGGCGGTGCCGTAGCGGCCGTAGCCATCCATATGCAGACGCTGGGCGCGAGTGGCGTCGATGTGGACCGTCAGCGTGTCCCAGTCGACGTGCGGCCCGGCTCCCGCTGCGCCCGCCCTGACCTTGATCGGCTGGCGCACCGCCCGAAGCGCCGGCCCGAGTACCGCCTCGATCAACGCGATCACGCCGTCGGCGGACCCACCCGAACCCGTCTCCAGAACCGCAGCCCCGTCGATCGCCAGCAGCACGGGAACCTGCGAAATGTCCCCCGTCCGGACAGGGTTCACCCCGACAGACCAGGCGGCCAACTCAAGGCCTTCCTGGCCCGGCAGCGGCGTATCCGCTCCGCCGCTGGCCGCCCGGAACGCCCGGCGCCCGGAGCCCTCCGGTGTCGGCCACGAGCACACGCTCTGTGCTGCGAAGCGAGCCCAGCGCGGCCCGGCCGAAGATACCCAGCGCCCGGACGTCGTCGGGGACGACCGCCCTGGCACCAGACCTGTATTCGGTCATAGCATCTCCTTCCAGACTCACTAGTCACACTGCGACTACTAAATCAGTAATAAACACAAAAGGAGTATTTGTAAAGACCTATAGGCCAAATTTCCGGCCGCACCGGCACCAGAGGAGCGCCGCCAAGAACCGGTTGAGGCCCGGCGCGGCGGCTAGCGGCGGCGGGGGAACCAGTTGGCGTGCAGGCCGTTGGGCACGGCTGCTGGGATGGTGACGCGGGCCATGGGCGGGCTGGGGAAGTCGGCGGCGTCCCAGATGTAGAGCGATGAGCGGTCGTCGGGCAGTGCTCTGGCGAGGGTCATGTAGTAGCCGTCGAGTTCCTCGGCGGAGCCCTTGCGGGGGACGAAGACGACCTCGCCGATTGAGGCATCGGTGTCCCAGGCCTGGGACTGGCCGGTTTGCATGTCCCAGCGGACCAGGCGGTCGTGCTCGCCCCGGGCGAGGTCGTGCTCGCCGGAGGCAGTACCGACGGTCAGGTAGCGGTGGCGGCGGCCGGTCAGCCGGTCGTCGATGCGGGGGAACTCGCTGGCGCCCTCGCCGATCTGCGTCAGGTCCGCGGTTCCCCGGACCGGGTCGACCGAGACCCGGGAGAACCGGCCGCTGACCGGGGTGCGCTGGCCGTTGGCGGGCCGCCGGTCTCCGGCGGCCACTGACAGCGTGTCCCACCGCGGAAAGTCGGCCACCACTTTGCCGCCGTCTTCGTAGGCGTTGGCGAAATGCCAGACCCAGAACGGCTCGAGCTCGGCGGACACGACCGGTCCGTCCGCCGAGCGTGGCACCAGCGTTATCCGTGTGCCCAGGTCGGGCCGCCAGGTCAGCACGCTGCCACCGGCCAGCATGGCCTCCGCGTCCAGGATGGCCGGGCCGATCACGAAGACGGCATAGTGCTCGGTGATCGTAAAGTCGTGGATCATGAACGATTTGCTGATGCCGGGCACCTCGGCGGGCGGGCGGGTCACCGAGCCATCCGGCCCCACCACCGCCCAGGTCAGGTACGGCTCGGTGACGTCGTACCGAAACACCACCATGTCGCCGGTGACCGGGTCGATGCGTGGGTGGGCGCACATGCCCAGCGGCAGCCCGCCGCCGAAGTCGAACCGGCCGATGGTCTCCAGTTCTCCGCTGACCTCATAGGGCGGGGTGCCTTCTTCCAGGGCGAGGTAGCGGCCGGCGTGGCGGACGATGTTGATGAAGGCGTCCAGCTTGACCGGCCAGCCCGGATCCGGGTCGGGCCCGAGCAGCTTCTGGTCAACGAAGGCCGGCGTCATGATCCCGCCGTACAGCGCCCGGCCGGCCCGTTCTTCCGCCTTCAGCCCGTTGGTCCAGACCCAGCGGTTGCGGTAACGGGCCTTGCCGCCGCCGATCCACACGGCGTGGATCATGCCGTCCCCTTCGAGAGGGTAGGTGTAGCTGCCCAGGGGCGGGAACTTGGGATTGGGGCCGTTGCGCATGAACACGCCGTCGATATCGCCCGGGAGCGTCCCCTCGACCTGCAGGTCATCGGCGTCGGTCTCGCGGCCGACGGGGGCGTAGCGCCCGGACAGGTACGGGCTTGCAGCCGGGTCCACCGTGCGCAGCTCTTCGTGTTCGGCCTGGTCAGTCATTGTTCCCTCCGGTTTGCTCTGGTCTGATCACATCGCGCCAGGGCGCCGTCATGAGGGCTGCCGGTCGTCCTGTACGGCCGGAGCGGGGACCGGCACCGGGGCCGGGGCCCTGCGCAGGAGCCGGGTCATCACGATCCCGGCGACGATCATTCCGGCGCCAACCCACCAGCGGGCACCGCCGATGATCAGTACCAGGATGCCTACTGGGATGAGGTAGACGGCCAGTGGGCGGGCCAGGTGGCTGGCCAGCCGGGCGGGGGAGGGCCGGGCGGCGTGGGCGGGATGGGCGGCGGCCGCGGTCGCGTGGTCTGGGTACCAGCCGGTGAACTTGGCCGCCAGCACGACCAGGCCAACGGGGATGATCCAGCCGGTCCAGATGTTGCTGGGCTGGTGCAGCGGGCCGGCGCCTACATAGCCGACGATGGCCATGACCGCCAGGGCGGCGGCCCACACCGTGGTGATGACGTTGTTGATCCGCAGGAACAACGGTGTCTTCCAGAACGCGCGGTCGGTGGTCTCGCGTGCATACTGCAGGGTGAACGGCCTGCGTATCGCGAGCGAGGCCACCGCGACCAAGGCGATCGCGATCGTGGACAGTTCCGAGGACCACACGCCCAGCCAGTGACGGGTGCCGGTACTGGCCAGCGCCGCGGCGAGCGCGAGGCCGCCGAAGAAGATGATCGCGGTGAGGTCCAGCAGCTTCGGGCGCTTGCCGGCCAGCGCTCCCGCCGCACAGAGCACCGCGCCGGCCGCGCACGCCAGGCCGGCGGCGAGCACGACGCGGGCGGGCCCGTTGACCACCGCGAGCAAGATCCACGGGGTGAACCCGGTGACGGGCGCGTCGAGGACGGTGTGGAGGAGTTCCCTCGGTTTCTTCATCGCAAATATCCTTCTAGCCAGTCGAAAATCCGGGTTTCGCGCAGTGAGCGAGCCATCGGTTCGCAGTGCCGGCCGGCGCCCTCATGGGCGGTGAACGGCAGGAGCGTCTTGGCGCCGGGCAGGCGGTCGTAAAGGTCCCGCGACTGTCCCGGCCAGAACTGCTCGTCTTCGGGGTCGGTTATCAGCAGTGGCGTGGTGACGTGCTGTTCCTCGCCGTCGAGCCGGTAGGCCGCGACGGCCCGGTACAGGTCGAACCGTGAGGTTCCGGCGACACCGAACGGCCGGCCGCGGAAGGTGAGGGCCGCGGCGGTACCCGGCGTCATCAGCTCTGCCAGGTGCATCTCACGGTCGAACGCGGTCCGGTCGCCGTCACGCAACTGGTCCCGCATCACCGCCGGGAGGTGCCGGGTCCACGCGGCGGAGACGTCGGTGACACCGGGGTCGACCACGGCCGCGGCCGGGCGATGCTCGAAGGCCAGTGCCCGCGGCACCCAGTACCCCGCCTGGCTGACCCCGATGACGGCCACCCGGCCGGGATCGACGTCGGACCGGGCGGTCATCGCGTCGAGCACCGGCGTGAGCACGGCCTCCCAGTCGGGCCGGAACCCGATGCCCTGCTCGAACAGCGCCGCCTGCTGGCCGGGGCCGTCGAACGTCATCCAGTGATAACCGCGCTCGCTGGCCGCGGCACCACCCTCCAGCCACATCTGCGAGGTAGCGCCGTCGCTGCCGTTGTTGAGTACCACCAGCGGCCGACGCTCGGCCGCCCCGGCGTTCGGCGCCGGGAAGAAGTAGCCGGGCAACGTGGTGTCCTCATACCGGATCCGCAATCGCTCGCCCGGCCGGGCCTGCAGGTCAACGATGCGGTCCCAGCATTCGCGCTGCCGCCTCCAGATCTGCAGTTCGCGGCCGGGAACATCGCCGGCGGCGTAGGCGAACCGCTGCAGCGCCGTCGCGTAGTACGTGGCCGCGCGCCGGTAATGCGCGACGGCGGAAACCCGGTGCCCGGCGCCCTCGGCCCGGCGGGCCGCCGCCCAGCAGCCGCCCGCGGTGCACAGCCACTCCTCCACCCAGGCATCGGAGTCGTCGTCCTTGATCCGCTCAGCGGTGGCCAGGACCTCGCCGACGTCCGCCGCGCGATGGTAGGCAGCCCCGAGCGCGAGCTCCAGGCCGAACTGGAAAGCATCGTCGCTGAAGTACTTCATGGCTCCAGCGTCGTGGCCTGCGCCGGGCCTGTCGTCAGTAGCCGACTACTGCAACCACGGGCCATTACTGCTGAGGGCTGCGGAGGGGCGCAGTGCCCGCCGGATCCGGCGGCTGCGGACGTCCCGCCGGTCTGCCCTCTGCTTCCGTGCGGTGGCCTTCTTATATTGGTCATGGGCACCGGCCGGGGAGGGGGCGGAGCGATGCTGCCGGAACGAGCGCCGTCGAGCTGGGCGCTGGTGGGCCGTGCGGACGAGCTCGATCTGATCGAACGCTGCCGGGCGCGCGGCGACGGCGCGGTCGTGCTGACCGGGCAGGCGGGCGTCGGCAAGTCGCGGCTGGCCCGCGAGGCTCTGGCCAGGTTCAGACGGCTGGGCGCTCGAACCCGCTGGGTGCAGGCGACACACAGCGCGGCGAGCGTGCCGCTCGGGGCGTTCGCCGGCGTGCTGCCCGACTCGGTGCGGTCACAGAACCCGCTGGAGCTGCTGCGGCTGGCCGCTAAGGCGCTCGGCGGCTCGGGACTTCTGGTGCTCGGCATCGATGACGCGCACCTGCTCGATCCCAGCTCGGCTGCGCTCGTCCTGGAGCTGACGGCGAGCGCCGCGGTATTCGTGGTGCTGACCGTGCGGTCCGCGAGCTCGTGCCCGGATGCGATCGCCTCCATCTGGAAGGACGGCGGCGCCACCCGGCTGGAGCTTGCGGCGCTGGACCAGCAGCAGACCGAGTCGCTGGCGGAGGAGATCGCCGGCGGCGCGATCGAGCAGTCCGCCCGCCGCTGGATCTACCGGACCAGCCTCGGTAACGCGCTGTATGTGCGGGAGCTGACCCGCGGTGCCCAGGTGGGCGGCTCCCTGACCCTGGTGAACGGGTTGTGGCGGATGACCAGCCGGCCACCGGTCAGCGCCTCGCTTGCGGAGCTGATCACGGCCCGGATGACGGGACTCCCGGACCCGTCGGCACGCGCCCTGGAACTGGTTGCCCTCGGCGAGCCGATGCCTGTGCCGGAGCTGACGGCGCTGACCAGCAGCCAGACGCTGGGCGACGTCGAGGCCAGAGGGCTGGTGATCGTCTCTGACAGCACGGCCGAGGCCGAGGTCTCGCTGTCGCATCCCCTTTACGGCGAGGTGATCCGGGCCGGGCTGCCCGCCTTCCGCCGCCGGCAGGCCCAGCTCGAGCTGGCCGCCGCGATCCGGCAGCGCACCCACGTCCAGCCGCGGGACCTGATCCGGATGGCACGGTGGCTGGCCGAAGCCGGGGAGGACATGCCCAGCGAGACACTGCTGGAAGCCGCCCAGGCCGCCAACCTGTCCGGCGACCCTGACCTGGGCGCCGAACTCGCTGCCCGGGCCGTCGCCGCGGGCGCCGGAGCCAGGGCCGCCCTGGTGCTGGCCCGCGCGCACGTGCTCAAGGACTCTTATGCCGAAGCGGAGGGCGTCCTGTCTGCTGCCGAGGCAGGCATCACCGACCGGCAGACCGCGATCGATTACCTCGAACTGCAGACCACCGTCCTGTACCTGGGCCTGCGCCGGGCTGGTGATCTGCGGGCACTGCTGACCCGGGCGCGGACCTGGTGGGACCACCCCGAATGGCACCACCATCTCGACACCCTCGGCCTGATCGGCCAGAACAATCCCTCGCCTGCCGCGGCGGCGGCCGCCTCCGAACAGATCTACACCGACCAGCACGCCGATGCGGAGGTCCGGCGGCGCATCGCCCCTGTGCACGCCTCGAACCTCTTCTACAGCGGCCGGGTACGCGAGGCGTACGACCTCGCCCGCCGAAGCCGGCCGAACGTGCCGCTCACCGATCTCACCGACGAGATCGCGTTCATGCTCTGGAGCGCGATCGCGCTGGAAAGCGGCGAGGGCTGGGCCGAACTGGACACCTGGGCCTCCGCCGCCCTGGCCGACGGGATCAGGCTCGGCGACCGCGCCGCCGCCGGACGCGGCGCCCTGGCACTCGGCGGGCTGCGGTTCTCCCAGGGTAAGTTCACCGACGCCAGCCGGTGGCTCGCCGAAGCCGAGCTCCAGCTCGAGCAGCGAGACGCCATCGGCCTGCTGGCGATCGCCAGCTCCATGCAAGTCGGCGTCGCCTGCTTCACCGGCCACGTCGACGCCATCCAGCCAGCCCTGCTTCGGTGCCAGGCCGCAGCCGGGGCCGGCGGGCCGATGCCCAACCAGCTGCCCTACGTGGCGCGCGCGCATGGCTGGGCCCTGCTCGGCCAAGGCGACCCGCCCCGCGCTCAGGCGACCCTGCTCGACGCCGCCGCCCAGCTGAACGACACGCCGGTCTACGCCGCCCGCCTCACCTACGAGGCACTGCGCGCCGGCGCGCCCGCCCGCCACCTCGCGCCCCGCCTGCAGGATCTGGCCCGGCGCTGCGACGGGCGGCTGACAGCCGCCTACGCAGCCCACGCCACCGCCCTGGCCGCCCACGACGGTGACGTGCTGTCGGCAGCCGCCGATGAGATGGAGGCCATCGGCGCGCTGCGGTACGCCACCGAAGCAGCCGCCCACGCCGCATCCGCCTATATCGCCGCCGGGCACCAGACCGCCGCCCGCCGCGCCACGGCCCGCTGCCAGCAGCTGCAGGACAGCAGCCAAGGCGGGATCATGCCAGTCATCGACGGTGCGGATCCGGGTGCCGTCACACTCACCGCACGCGAACGCCAGCTCATCGACCTTGCCTCCCGCGGCCTGTCCAACGCCGAGATCGCCGACCAGCTCGTCCTGTCGATCAGAACCGTCGAATCCCACCTCTACCGGGCCATGCACAAGCTCGGCATCACCAGCCGCCGGGAACTGCAATCCCGCCAGCGAAACTCAGCCTGAGCTACTCGTCGCTGCTGCCGGCAGGTGGCCGGCACGGCTAACGCGTCCTCGGCCAGGCCCGCACCGATAACCCGGCGGGTCGATGATGCCGCCGCCCGACGCGTCGGCCATCTCGGCCAGCGCTCGCAGGTAGTCATCGACCTCATCGTCCGGGGTCTTCAGGACCGTGGCTAGCACTCGGGTTCCCCGACGTGGGCGGCGGCGGCGGCCAGCTCCGAAACGGCGACTCCCCCACAGCAACCGCCAGTACGAGCACGTTCACGTCGAAAACGACCGGCACCGCGGCCGGCCCCGGCACGCTCACTGCCCTGGCGCCCCGCCCTTATACGCCCGGCGGATATCCGCCAGCAGCGACTCATAATCCTGACCAGCCGCCGCAGCCCGCTCGGCGTTACGGGCCTGGAGCTCGCGCAGCCGCTCCGCCCGGGCCAGCGACTCCATCACCGGCAGCGTCGCCCGCAGATACGCCGACCGGTTCCCGTGCCCAAAATGATCCACAAGGCGAGCCAGCCGCTCCCGGTCCTCATCCGCCACAGCGAACCCGACCGTCGAAGTAGACATACTCTCACTGTACTTCGATTGCATCTGTGGATGCAATCCACAGTACTCGGCTGGTGCTGCAACGCCGGAAAGTGCCGGTGCCAGTAGACACCTCGCAGCCGCTGCTGGCCGGGTTCTGCCAGGATCGGCGGTGGCTCTACGCTGGCATACCTGCCGCGCTCCGGCGCCTCGCAGCGCATCCAGGCTGAGTCGTGGAGATCGTGAATGCCCACTGATTATGACGAGATTCGCGCGGAGAACATCGCGCGCTACGGCTGGGACACGGCCGTCCTCGAACTGCTCGGGCAGCTCTACAGCGACCGCGCCCACTTCATATTCGAACTGATCCAGAACGCCGAGGACGCCGGCGCGACGGAGCTGACCTTTGAGCTTTTCGGCGATCACCTCGAGGTACGCCATGACGGCCGTCCCTTCGATGCCGCCGACGTGCGCGGCATCTGCGGAGTCAGCGAGGGCACCAAGGCCGAGGACCTTACCCAGATCGGCAGGTTCGGCATCGGCTTCAAATCGGTCTACGCGTACACGAACACCCCCCGGATCTACAGCTCGGACGAGCACTTCCGTATCGAGAAATACGTCCGGCCGCACGCCGTGGAGCCACTCGACGCGCGCGAAGCCGGAACGATTTTCGTGTTCCCCTTCGACCGGGCGGAAGTCCCCGCGACGCTCGCCGTCCAGGAGATCTCCGCCGCCCTGAGCAACCTCGACGCGGAGACCCTGCTGTTCCTGCGCAGCATCGAACGGGTGCACATCCGAGGCCAGCAGACGCCGGACGTGGCTCTCGAGCGCACCTCGGCGCCGCGTTCCAGCGCGGGCCGCCAGGTCACGCTGGTCAGCCGACGGGCGCAGCGCCGCAGCAACGAGGAGTGGCTCGTCTGGCACCGCAGTCTCGATGCTCTTGGCGAGCCCGAGCTCCGGGTGGAGATCGCGTTCACGGCGCTGACCGGGATCGACGCACGCCGGCTGGTCAGGCGCGAGAGCTCACCGCTGGTCGTGTCGTTCCCCACGCAGAAGGAAACGTTCCTGGGCTTCCTGATCCAGGGCCCGTACCGGACGACACCGGCCCGGGACAACGTTCCCGACCGCGACCCGTGGAACCAGGCACTGGTTCGCGAGACCGCGAGCCTGCTCGTCGACGTGCTGGCAGATCTGCGCGACGAAGGGCTGCTCACGGTCGACATCCTCCAGGCGCTGCCGCTGGACGCCGCCCGGTTCCCGCCCGAGACAATGTTCCGTGCTCTGTTCGACGCGGCCCGCGCCGTTCTCGCCCGGGACAGGCTCATTCCCGCCGCGGACGGCTACCGCCGTGCCACGGAGGTGAAGCTGGCCCGGGGAGCAGGCCTTCGGGAGCTGCTGCCGCCCGATCTGCTCGGCGAGCTCTACGCAGACCCGGGCCCGGTCGACTTCGTCCACGACGAGATCACAGAAGACCGGACGCCCCTGCTCTGGCGGTACCTCCGCGAGGAGGCCGGCATGGATGAGGTGACTCCGCATGCCGTCGTTTCCCGGCTCACGGGCGAATTCCTTTCCGCCCGGCCCGATGAGTGGATCGGGCGCCTCTACTCGTTCCTCTACCAGCACCAGTCGCTGTGGCGGGAGCCGGGCCACCCGGGCGATCAGCCGGGCCCAGCCCGGGCGAAGCCGATCATCCGGCTCGAAGACGGCGTTCACGTGGCTCCGTTCGACGCGCGGGGCAGGCCTGCCGCTTACCTCCCGGGCCCGCTGGCGACGGAGTTCGCCACGGTCCGGCGGGCCGTCGCGGCCCTGCCCGAGGCGCACCGGTTCCTGGAGGCGCTCGGTTTCGCCGAGCCGGACCTCGTGGCCGAGGTCGTCGACCACGTGCTTCCCCGCTACGACGACGCGGACGTCGCGAGCCTGGACATGGCACGGCACGAGGCAGATCTCGAACTCGTCGCCCGCGCGCTGGCTGAGGCGCCACGGGCCGGGAGGGACCAGCTGCTCGAGCAGCTGCGCCAGACCACCTTCCTCGTCGGCGAGAACGCCGGAACGGGCGAGAGCCGCCTGATGCTGCCGGGCGAGCTGTACCAGCGGGCCAAGGC
>JASHQP010000359.1 GCA_030039095.1 Streptosporangiaceae bacterium | reverse complement strand
GGCCCAGCCGGCCCGCCGGAGGGCGCGGGCCGGGTTCGGGTCGTTGCGGCCCCTGGCTCGGGCGACGACACCATCGCCGAACTGGCCGGGGATCTGCCGGGCCGCCGCCTCGTGGTGACCGCCGACAGGCAGCTGCGCGACCGGTGCACGGCGGCGGGGGCCTCGGTGACCGGCCCCGGCTGGCTGCTCGGCCAGCTCTGAGGGCGCTTCCCCGGTAGCTCTGAGGGCGCGTGAAGAGGTATCGGGAAGGGGCTGGGGTAGCGTCGGGATCATGCCAGGCCCGCCCGGCTCGTTCCCGCTCGGCGCGGCCGTGAGCATGCGCGATCTCGATACGAGCATGCACCCGGTGCTGCGCCGGCTTCGCGCCAGCGAGCCCGTGTCATGGCTGCCGGTCCTGGGCGGCTGGCTGGTGACGCGCCGGGACCTGGCGCTGCGCGTGCTGCGGGACAGCCGGACGTTCACGGTCGACGATCCCAGGTTCTCGACCGCCCGGGTGGTGGGGCCGAGCATGCTCTCGCTCGACGGCGCGGAGCACAAGCGGCACCGCGATCCGTTCGCCGAGGCCTTCCGGTCGGCCGACTCGGCGGCCCGGCTCGAGAAGTTCGCCGAGACCGAGGCCAGCCGGCTGGTGGCCGGGCTCGCCGCGGCCGGCGAGGCCGAGCTGCGGCGCAGCGTGGCCGGGCAGCTGGCGGTTGCCGTCGTCGCCGACGTGCTGGGTCTTGGCCAGACGGACCCGAAGGTGATCCTGGCCTGGTACGACGAGATCGTCGGCGCGGTGTCGGCCATGGCCGGGCAATCGGGCCACGGTCCCGAGCCGAACTCCGCCACCCGCGGGTCGGCGGCGTTCGCCGAGCTGAGCGCGGACGTGCGGGCGGCGATCGCCCGGGCTGACGGGGATTCCCTGCTCTCGGCGGCCGCCAGGGCAGGCGGTCTGCGCGACAGCGAGGTCGTGTCGAACGCGGCGGTGCTGATGTTCGGCGGGATCGAGACCACCGAGGGCATGATCTGCAACGCCGTCCTGCACCTGCTCGATCATCCCGCTCAGCTTGCCGAGGTGATCGGCGACCCTGGGCTGGCGGCGAACGCCATAGAGGAGTCGCTGCGGCTCGAGCCGGCCGCCGCGGTCGTGGACCGCTACGCGACCGCTGACGTCACGCTCGCCGGGGCGGCGATCCGGCGCGGGGATCTGGTCACGGTCTCCCTGGCGGGAGCGGGCCGGGACCCGGCGTTCTTCCCCGATCCGGACCGATTCGACCTGCACCGGGCGAACGCCAGGCAGAACCTGGCGTTCGCCCATGGCCCGCACTTCTGCCTTGGCGCGAGCCTGGCCCGGCTGGAGACCCGCGCCGCCATGGCCGCCCTGCTCCGGCTGCCGGGCCTGCGGCTCGATCCGGTGCGCCGTCTGGCGCCGCGGGGAGTCGTATTCCGCAAGCCACCTGCGCTGCACGTCCGGTGGGACATCCCGGCGCTTCGGGGCTAGCCAGAATCGGCTGCCGGTTGTGGGTCAGGACAAGACGGCGCGCGCGGACGGCCCCACCCCTGGCTGGCTACATCAGGACCCCAGATCCGCTGTCAGCCATCGCTGCGGGCGCAGGTAGATCGCGACCTGCTCGCCAAAATCTGCCTTGGCGAACTCGAGGTAGGCCGCGACCTTCTCCGGCGGCACGTAGCGCTCGGTGATCTCCCGCAGGTGTGCATCGGTCCCTGGGATCGTCCGCGTGACCGGCCCTTCGACCGACACGTACCGGACCGTTGGCGCAGTCCGATCGACCATCAGCGTGAAACGGCCGGCAGCCTGGATCAGACGGGCCTTCCGGGACCCGGCTTCGGTCAGCACCCACGCTTCCCCGCCAGGTTCGTACTGGTACCAGATCGGCAGGGTGAGCGGGCCGCGCCCCTCCCCATCCGCCACCGACAAAGCGGCGATGTGCGGCTCTGCCAGGAACTGCTCACGGTCGCGTACAGACAGCCTGTTATCCGCCATGACCCGATGCTAGGAACAGGCACCGACAATCTTGGCCGGTCACGGGCACCGTGCCCGATTTCCGGGCTGCCGGCCGTCGGTCTGCGAAGCCGGGCTTGCGTGGTGCCGCAGGGTGACATCGCCGCCGCCTGTCTACGATCGGCTGGTAACGCTGACCACAGAGGGGCGGAGGCCTGGCGTGCGGGTCGTGGTGATCGGGGCGGGCTTCGCCGGGCTGATGGCGGCGTGGCGGCTGGCCCAGGGCGGCTGCGAGGTGGTCGTGCTGGAGGCGCGTGACCGGGTCGGCGGCCGCGTGTGGTCGCAGGAGCTGATTCCCGGCGATCCGCGGACGGTGATCGAGCGCGGCGCCGAGTTCGTCCTGGACGGCTACGACGTGCTGCGCGGCGTCCTGCGCGAGGTCGGCCTGGAACTCGCGGCCACCGGGATGTCGTACTACGAGCGGGAGCCCCGCGGCGGTGGCCCTGTCTCGACGCAGGAGGTGGCCAGCTGCGCTGCCTGGGTTGCCACCGCGGCGGCCGCCGCCCCGCCGGGCATCTCCCTCGCCGCTGTGGCCGAAGGCTGGGCCGGACCGCCCGCTGCGCTGGCAGCGTACCTGTCACGGATCGAAACCACCGACGGGGTCAGCGCCGGCCTGCTCGCGGCCGCGGCGGCCCGCGACGCCACCGCCGGTTTCGCGAGGCGGCCGAGCTGGCGGGTGGCGGGCGGCAACCAGCGTGTGGCCCAGGAGCTGGCCAGGCGGCTTGGGCCGGCGGTGCGGCTCGGCAGCCCGGTCAGCGCGGTCGAGCATGACCACCAGGGCGTCCGCGTGAGCACGGCGGGGGGTGCCGTCGCCGGTGATGCCGCGATCGTGACGGTTCCCATGGCGGTGCTGCGCGGCCTGCCGATCTCGCCGTCCGTGCCCGGCCCTCAGCGGGCCGCCTGGGAGCGCAGCGGGCTGGCGCACAACGCCAAGCTGCACATGCCGCTCGGCCGGCCGGCCCGGGCCACGGCGGTGCAGAGCGTGCCGGGCCGCTTCTGGGCCTGGACAGCGACCGACGCGACCGGGCAGGTACAGCCGGTCCTGCACGCCTTCGCCGGCACCGAACGGGGCCTGGCAGCCCTCGGCGTCGCGGATGGCCCGGCCGTCTGGGCAGCCCTGGCCGCGGCGCTGCTCCCGGAACTGGATGCCAGTCCAGCCGGCGCGGTGCTCACCACCTGGAACGACGACCCGTGGGCGGGTGAGTCGTATTCCGCGGATATCGTCACGACGGCACCGGGCGCCCAGGACATTCTGGCGGCTCCGGCAGGTCGGGTGCATTTCGCCGGCGAGCACACCGCCGGTGACCTCGCCGGCCTGATGGAAGGCGCGCTGCGCTCCGGTGAGCGGGCGGCGCGCGAGGTGCTCGCCGGCCGGAGCCCGGGCCGGTGACCGGTCCCGGAGGCTAGGCCACCTGGATCGACCGCTTGGCCAGGCCCAGCCAGTAGCCGGTGATCGTGGTCACGGGCGCGGGCGCTTCTCCGGCCGCGCCGAGCGTCACGAACAGCGGGGCGAAGTGCTCGGTGGTCGGGTGGGCGTAACGGGCAGCGGGCGCGCTGGCGAAGTTGGCGAGCGCATCCACGTCGCCTGCGTCCAGCGCCTCGGCGGCCCAGTGATCGAACTCGGCCGACCAGCCCGGGGCCGGCGCGTCGAAGCGGAAGTCCTGCAGGAACGGCAGCCCGTGGGTGAGAAAACCGCTGCCGATGATCAGCACGCCGTCGTCGCGCAGCGGGTGCAGCGCCTCGCCGATCCGCAGCAGCCGCGCGGGATCCAGGCTGGGCATGGAGATCTGCAGCACCGGGATATCGGCGTCGGGGTACATGACGGTCAGCGGCACGTAGGCGCCGTGGTCCAGGCCACGGCCCGGCAGGTCGGTGACCGGTTCCCTGCCCGAGAGCAGCGCACGGACCTGCGAGGCGAGGCCGGGTGCACCGGGGGACGGGTACCTGGCCCGGTAGTAGCGCTCGGCAAACCCGCCGAAGTCGTAGACGAGCGGCACGCCGTCGTCGGTCGCGCCGATCGCGAGCGGCGCGGATTCCCAGTGTGCCGACACCATCAGGATGGCCCGGGGCCGCGGCAGGGCGCTGGCCCACGCCGCCAGCTGGACCACCCACAGCGGGTCGTCGACCAGTGGCGGCGCGCCGTGGCCGAGGTAGATCGCCGGCATCCGGCCGGGCTGCACCGCTGCCGAGGCGACGCCGGCGACGTGGTCCGCCGCGTGCGGCGGCACCGGCTCGTGCTCGGGTTCCCGCGCGGAAAGCTCTTCGTCCATGTGTCCTCCAGTGCGCCGGCCTCACGACGTGTGGTACCCACGATCCATGGTGCCGACATCGGGGGTTCCAGCGCTGCCCGGGAGCGTGCTACGGGTGGTGGCGCTCTCCGACACGCACGCACCACGGCGGTGGAAGTCCTGCCCGGCCCCGGTGGCCGCGCAGCTTCGCCTGGCGGACGTGATCTTGCACGCGGGCGACGTCTGCACCGCCGCGGTACTCGACGAGCTGTCCCAATACGCCCCGGTGCTGGCCGTGGTCGGCAACAACGACGGCCCCGACGTGGAGGCCTGGGGCGCGACGCCGGCACTCGAGGCCGATCTCGGCGGCCTGCGGGTCGCGATGATCCACGACAGCGGCCCGGCACCCGGCCGGCTCCAGCGGATGCGGCGCGGGTTCCCGGGCGCGGACCTGGTGGTGTTCGGTCACTCCCACATCCCGATGGACGCCGAGAATGACGGGTTCCGGATCTTCAACCCCGGCTCGCCCACCGACCGCCGCCGTCAGCCGCACGGCACCGTCGGCGTGCTGCGCGTCGAGGCCGGCCGGCTGACGGCCGCCGACATCATCGAGGTCACCTGAGCACGGGGCCGTGACCCTGGTCAGTCCTCCGGCGCCAGCCAGAGCACCCCGAGCGGCGGCAGGTTGAGCGACGCCGAGGCGGGCTGGCCGTGCCACGGCTCGTTCACGGCCTCGACGGCCCCGAGGTTGCCCACGCCGCTGCCGCTGTAGTCGGCGGCGTCGGTGTTGATCACCTCTCGCCAGCGGCCGGAGGCCGGCAGGCCGACGCGGTAGCCGAGGTGCGGACCGCCGGAGAAGTTCACCACGCACGCGACGGTCTTAGCCCCGGGCCCGGTCTCGTCTGCCCCGGCGAACCGCAGGAACGCCAGCACGTTCCCGTCCGCGTCGCTCGCGTCGATCCAGTTGAACCCGAGCGGGCTGAAGTCCTGGCGCCACAGCGCCGGGCTCTCCCCGTATACCCGGTTCAGGTCCCCGACCAGGCGCTGCACGCCGCTATGGAATCCGGTTCCGTCGCTCAGCGCCTGCCAGTCGAGCCCTGCCTGCTCGGACCACTCGCTGTCCTGGCCGAACTCCGATCCCATGAACAGAAGCTGCTTGCCGGGGTGAGCCCACTGGTAGGCGAGCAGCGCCCGCAGGCCGGCGAACTGCTTCCACCGGTCGCCGGGCATCTTGCGCAGGAGCGATCCCTTGCCGTGCACCACCTCGTCGTGTGACAGCGGCAGCACGAAGTTCTCGCTGAACGCGTACACCATCGAGAACGTGATCTCGTTCTGGTGATAGTTGCGGAAGATGGGGTCGGTGGACAGGTAGGACAGGGTGTCGTGCATCCAGCCGAGGTTCCACTTGAGGCCGAACCCGAGCCCGCCCATGTGCACCGGCTTGGTCACCCCGGGCCAGGCCGTGGACTCCTCGGCGATCATCATGATGCCCGGCAGCCTCTTGTAGCAGGTGGCGTTCGTCTCGCGCAGGAACGAGACAGCGTCCAGGTTCTCTCTGCCGCCGAGCGCGTTCGGCGACCACTCGCCGTCCGCGCGCGAGTAGTCCAGGTAGAGCATGGACGCGACAGCGTCCACCCGGAGTCCGTCGGCGTGGTACTCCTCCATCCAGTAGATCGCATTGGCGACGAGGAAGTTGCGCACCTCGGGCCTGCCGAAGTCGAAGATGAACGTGCCCCAGTCGGGGTGCACGCCCCGGTGGGGGTCGGCGTGCTCGTAGAGCGGGGTGCCGTCGAACCTGGCCAGCGCCCAGTCATCGCGCGGGAAGTGGGCCGGAACCCAGTCGAGGATCACGCCGATGCCGGCCTGGTGCAGCCGGTCTACCAGGTACCGGAAGTCATCCGGCGACCCAAATCGGGCCGTGGGCGCGTAGTACGAGGTCACCTGGTAGCCCCAGGATCCGCCGAACGGGTGCTCGGCGACCGGCAGGAACTCGACGTGCGTGAACCCGAGCCCGGTGACGTAATCGGTGAGCTGCTCGGCGAGCTCGGTGTAGGAAAGCCCGGGCCGCCACGAGCCGATGTGCACCTCGTACACGCTCATCCGCTGGGCCAGCGGGTCGCGCTCAGCACGCCCGGTCATCCACGCCTGATCGGCCCACTCGTAGCCGGAGTCGTAGACCACCGAGGCGGTGGCCGGCGGTCGCTCCGCCAGCGCGGCCATCGGGTCGGCCTTGCTGTGCCAGGTGCCATCCGGGCCGCAGATGTCGTACTTGTACCGGGTGCCGGGGCTGACCTCGGGAACGAAGAGCTCCCAGACGCCCGAGGAGCCCAGCGAGCGCATCGGGTGCGCGCGCCCGTCCCAGTGATTGAAGTCCCCGATCACCCGGACGCCGCGCGCGTTCGGCGCCCAGACCGCGAACGCGGTGCCGCCGGCCTTCTCGCTCACGTGCGCGCCCAGCACGCGCCACAGCTGCTCGTGCCTCCCCTCGGCGATCAGGTGCAGATCGATCTCGCCGAGCGTCGGCAGGTGGCGGTACGGGTCGTCGGTGACGGTCTCGGGCAGGGTCTCGGTGCCGTCCGGCGCCGGGTAGGCGACGGCCAGCCGGTAGTCGGGAACGCCGCTGGCCGGCAGCGTGACCGCGAACACGCCTTCGTGTACGTGCTCCATGGGGAACCTGCGGCCGTCCGGCAGCACGACGGCGACCGACGCCGCCAGGGGGCGCAGCGTGGCTACGACCGTCCCGGCCGCGCCCTCGTGCGCGCCGAGGACCGAGTGCGGGTCGTGATGTGTTCCCGCGACGATCCTGCCGATCTCGGCGTGGCTGATCCGGGTGGCCGGGCCGGCCTGCTGGCTGGTTTTTTCCATAAGGACGCCGCAATCGAGTCGAGTGGCACCGATAGCCAGGACGGGCGGTGCCTGGCCTCGTAAACCACCTCATATACCGCCTTGTCGAGCATCAGTGCCCGCAACAGCGTGCCGTGGGCCTGCGGATCCATGCCGCCAGCCTCGGCGTAGCCCTTGCAGAACGCCGCCTGGCTGCGCTCCACCCACTCGTCGGCGAGGTCACGGAGCTTCTCGCCGTCCGGGCGGTCGAGCAGCTGATGACGGGCAGCGTAGTCGAACGAGCGGAGCATGCCGGCCACGTCGCGCAGCGCGACCGACGGCGCCCTGCGCTCCTCGAGCGGAACCGCCGGCTCGCCCTCGAAGTCCAGAACCACCCAGCCGGTCGCCGTGCGAAGCACCTGGCCGAGGTGGTAGTCGCCGTGCACCCGCTGCACCGGAACGGGCCCGCCGGCGGCGGCGAGGTCGGCGTAGTAGCCGCGAACCTTGGCTGCATACGGGTGCAACTCGGGCACCTCGGCGTCGGCGATGTCGAGCCTGCGGGCCATCTGCCCGGCCAGGTCACGCATCGCGCCCGGCTCGAGTTCGGTGGCGCCGAAGGCGGCGGCGAGGTCGGCGTGCACCTCCGCGGTCGCCCTGCCGAGCCGGAACGCCTCTCCGGCGAAGTCGCCACCGGCCTGGTCGGGGTGGATCGTCCCTGGTTCCGCGGCGCCCTGTGGCGAGTAGAGATCGCGCAGGCTGGTGGCGGCCAGCGACCAGCCGTCGCTGGCCCCGGGCAGGTACCTGGACAAGATCGCGAGAAGCGACGGCTCGCCGCTGTCGGTGGTGGTTTCGATCCACCCGAACGGCTCGGCCACGTGCTTCGAGCCCCGCCGCGCCAGCGCGCTGGTCACCTCGAGCTCGGGACTGCGGCCGGGGAAGACCCTGCGCAGCACCTTGAGGATGGCCGAATCACCGAAGATCAGGCTGGTGTTGCTCTGCTCGGCGGCTAGCATCAGGCTGTCCAGGCTGGTGTCGATGACCGCGCCGGGCTCCCGGTCGAAGCGGACCCGGCCGACGGTCGCCCGATCCGCGATGGCGCGCAGCAGCACCTTGGTCAGCTCCGGGTCGTGCAGCGCCTCGTAGGCGGTGCGGCCGGAGCCGGCCGGGCCCATGACCGCGTGCCGCAGCGAGTCGGGGACGTGCGAGCGGATGCCCGCCAGGACCTGGTAGCGCGCTGTCTGCCCGTCGGCGGACACGGCGACGATCAGGTGGCGCAGTTCGGGGTCACCGGCGGCCAGGGTGGTATCGGCCGTTATCGAGAGGTCACGCACCGTAGCGCTGATGCCCGAGTACCAGCGCTGCGACGGCAGCCACGCCGCAAGTGTGTCCTCAAATGTCATGACTCCAGGTCTACCCCGCGACTTGCCAGTCATCCCGGAAACGGCGGATCGCCGCGTTACGGTCCGGGCAGTCGATCAGGCGGGATCTGTGACACACCGGGGTGCCGGCTCAGCGCTGCGGGGTGGGCGGCGGGAGCAGGAACCAGTAGAAGCCGTGACCGGGCAGGGTCAGCAGGTAGCTGAGCTCGCCGATCGAGGGAAACACGACGCCGCCCATGCACTCGACCGGCGAGATGCCCTTGAACCGGCGCAGGTCAAGCTCCACCGGCTGCGGGAACCTGGACAGGTTGTTGACGCAGAGGATCATGTCTGTTTCCTCTGCCTCCGGGTCCGGCGCCTCGGTGGCGGAATGCTGGTACTCCCGGACGAACGCCAGCACGCTGGGGTTGGAGGAGTTCAGCTCCTCGTAGCCGCCCCGCCCGAAGACCGGATGCCGCTTGCGGATCTCGATCATCCGCCTGGTCCAGTGCAGCAAGGACCCGCCGTTGCGTTCCTGCGCCTCGACGTTGAGGGCCTGATAGCCATAGATCGGGTCCATGATCAGCGGCAGGTACAGGCGCGCCGGGTCACAGCCCGAGAAGCCGGCGTTGCGGTCCGGGGTCCACTGCATGGGTGTGCGGACGCCATCGCGGTCGCCGAGCCAGATGTTGTCGCCCATGCCGATCTCGTCGCCGTAGTAGAGCACCGGCGACCCTGGCAGCGAGAGCAGCAGCGCGGTGAACAGCTCCAACTGGTTCCGGTCGTTGTCGAGCAGCGGAGCGAGCCTGCGCCGGATGCCGATGTTGGCCTTCATGCGCGGGTCCCTGGCGTACTCCGCGTACATGTAGTCGCGCTCGTCGTCGGCGACCATCTCGAGTGTCAGCTCGTCGTGGTTGCGCAGGAAAATCCCCCATTGGGAACCCGAGGGGATCGGCGGGGTCTGGGCCAGGATCTCCGAGATCGGATAGCGCTGCTCTCGCCGCACCGCCATGAAGATGCGCGGCATCAGGGGGAAGTGGAACGCCATGTGGCACTCGTCGCCGCCGACCTCCGGGTCACCGAAGTACTCGACCACGTCGGCGGGCCACTGGTTGGCCTCGGCGAGCAGCACCCGGTCCGGGTAGAGCCGGTCAACCTCGGCACGGATGCGCTTGAGGTACTCGTGCGTCTCCTTCAGGTTCTCGCAGTTGGTGCCCTCCCGTTCGTACAGGTACGGGACGGCGTCGAGCCGGAACCCGTCGATGCCCAGGTCCAGCCAGAACCGCAGCACCTCGAGCATGGCGTCCTGAACCTTCGGGTTCTCGAAGTTCAGGTCCGGCTGGTGGGAGAAGAACCTGTGCCAGTAGTACTGCCCGCGAACCTCGTCGAAGGTCCAGTTGGACCGCTCGGTGTCGACGAAAATGATCCTCGCCTCGCCGTAGCGGTCATCGGTGTCGGACCAGACGTAAAAGTCACCGAACGGCCCCTCGGGGTCGGAACGCGACGCCTGGAACCACGGATGCTGGTCGCTGGTGTGGTTCACCACGAGGTCGGCGATGACCCGGATGCCGCGCTCGTGCGCCTCCTCGACCAGTTCAACGAAATCGCCGATATTCCCGAACTCCGGGAGGATCGACATGAAATCGGAGATGTCATATCCGCCGTCGCGGAGTGGTGACTGGTAAATGGGCAGCAGCCAGATGCAGTCGATGCCGAGCCATTGCAGGTAATCGAGCCTGGATGTCAGGCCGCGGATGTCGCCGGTGCCGTCGCCGTTCGAGTCATGAAAACCGCGGACAAGCACTTCGTAGAAGACGGCGTGCTGATACCAGCGGGGGTCACGGGGCTTGGCGAACGAGAACGAGTCGGGCACGGGCTCGCTGGGCGCGGCCGCCGAGCCCGGTTTGAAGGCAGGCAGTGGCTGGCCGATCGTGCCCAGTGACGTTGGCCCAGGCTGTGTGCCCACTACTGTCTCCCGCTGTCTCCGCCGACCGAGCTACCTTAAGCTACGAGCCTGTTGTGCTGCTGTTCGTTACATGTCTGCAAATCGTTACGTCCCTGGTCCGGCACCTACCTGGCCGGATTTCACTGTGAAGATGTGCGCTGGAGTCACCGCCGGATCCAGCCGCACGTAATTCGCCTGGCCCCAGCGGAACTCCTTGCCGGACAGTTCGTCCGCCACAACGAAACCCTCACCCACGCTGACGCCGAGCGCCGAGAGGTCGAGCCAGACGGTTGCCTCCCGGGGATGATGCGGGTCGATATTTACCACGACCAGAACAGTGTCGCGCTCGCCGCCCCCGCCCTCCGCCAGGACGCTCTTCGAGTAGCAGAGTATCTCCGGCTGGTCACTGTGGTGAAAACGCAGGTTCCGGAGCTGATGCAGGGCTGGATGTGACTTACGGAGCAAGTTGAGGTGGGTGATGAACGGCCCGATATCGGCCAGCGGTGGAGGAACGTATTCGGCATGCTCCCAGTCCCGCGGACGGTACTGGTACTTCTCCGAGTCCAGGTATTCCTCGCTGCCCGGGACCAGGGCGGCGTTCTCGCACAGCTCGAATCCTGAGTACACGCCCCAGGTCGGGGACAGCGTTGCGGCCAGCGTGGCCCGGACGCGGAACGCCGGCGGGCCGCCGTGCTGCAGGTACTCGGTGAGGATGTCCGGGGTATTGACGAAGAAGTTGGGCCGCATGTACGCGGCGGCCGGGCCAGAGAGTTCCACCAGGTACTCGGTGAGCTCCGCGGCCGAGTTGCGCCACGTGAAGTACGTATAGGACTGGTGGAACCCGATGCGGGCGAGGTTGTGCATCATCGCCGGCCTGGTGAAGGCCTCGGACAGGAAGAGCACGTCCGGGTCGGTGGCAGCGATCTCGGCCAGCAGCCGCTCCCAGAACGGCAGCGGCTTGGTGTGCGGGTTGTCCACGCGGAAGATCCGGATCCCGTGCGACATCCAGTGCCGCACGATGCGGAGCACCTCGGCGTAGATGCCCTCCGGGTCGCCGTCGAAGTTGACCGGGTAGATGTCCTGGTACTTCTTGGGCGGGTTTTCCGCGTACGCGATCGTGCCGTCGGCCCTCCTGGTGAACCACTCGGGGTGCTCGGTGACCCACGGGTGATCCGGTGAGGTCTGGATCGCCAGGTCCATGGCGATCTCCAGGCCGAGTTCGGCGGCGCGCCCGACGAAGCCGTCGAAGTCGGCGATCGTGCCCAGGTCCGGGTGGATGGCGTCGTGGCCTCCCTCGGCTGACCCGATCGCCCATGGCGACCCAGGGTCGCCGGGTCCCGCGTTCAGGGAATTGTTCGGTCCTTTCCTCGCGGTGATCCCGATCGGGTGGACGGGCGGGATGTAGACCACGTCGAAGCCCATCGCGGCGATCGCGTCCAGCCGCCGTGCGGCGGCTCGCAGGGTCCCGGACTTCGGGCGCTGCCCGGGCCCCACGTCGACGATGGCCCTCTCCGACCTGGGGAAAAACTCGTACCAGGAGCCGTAGAGCGCGCGCTGCCTGTGCACGATCACGGGGCGCCTGGCGGACCTGGTGAGCAGATCACGGAGCGGGAACGCAGCGGTGATCGCGGTGGTCTCCTCGCTGTTGGCCGCCGCGAGGCGGTCCAGGGCGGGGACGGCCGTGTCCCGAAGCGTCGCGGCCAAGACCTCGAAGGCCGCCCGTGCAACGGCGGCGTCGTGCTTGTCCTCGGTTCCGGCCGACCGCGGGAGCCGGGTGGCCCGGGTGGCCGCGCGCCCGAAGAGCAGCGCGCCTTCGGCCAGGGTCAGCTCCACGTCCTGCCCGAGCGGAATCTTGATATCCGCATCGTGGCGCCACCGGGCGATCGGGTCTCCCCACGCCTCGACCTCGAAGTGCCACAGGCCCTCCGACGTCACCGTCACCTCGGCTCCGTAACGGTCGGTGCCGGGCGCGAGCTCGGCCATGGGCACCAGCGGGCGGCGATGGCCGTCCGGCCCGCGCAGCACCACGCCCGTCCCGAGCATCCCGTGCCCTTCGCGGAAGACGGTGGCACTGACCGGGAACGACTCGCCCACAACGGCCTTGGCGGGGTACTCTCCGCCGGCCACGACTGGCTGCACGTCAACGATGGGGATCCTGCCGATCACTTAGCAAAAGCTACCCGCGAAGGCGGCGGTCATGCGATCGGCTCGGGCAGCAGGGACACATACAGCCCGCCGGCCAGGATCCCGCCCACGTGTGCCTCGATGTCGCGCCCGGTCCTGACGTCGGCAGCACCCGGGAATGGCCGCCATGTGCTTCGTCGCATCGCCGTCAGTGTGGCTCTCGCACGGCGTTTGACTCGCTAAGGTTGCGGCGTACCACCGCACCTCAGAGCCTTGGAGTGTCATTCTCCGTGAGAGCCATCCGCCGGTTCACCATCCGGCCGCAGCTGCCTGAGCCGCTCGCCCCGCTGCGCGCGCTGATGCTGAATCTGCGCTGGTCCTGGCATGCCGAGACGCTGGACCTGTTCGCAGCGATCGACCCTGAGGGATGGGAGCGCGCCGAGCATGACCCGGTCGCGCTGCTCGCCGAGGTCCCGCCGGAGCGGCTGGCCAGCCTCGCAGCGGACCCGTCGTTCCTGTCTCGCCTGAACAGCGCCGTCGAAGATCTGAGCGCGTACACGACGGGCCCGCGCTGGTACCAGACGGACCAGCGACTGGCCGGGGCACCGGGGGCCGTCGCGTACTTCTCGCCCGAGTACGGGATAACCGAAGCGCTGCCGCAGTACTCCGGTGGCCTTGGCATCCTGGCCGGCGACCACCTCAAGGCCGGCAGCGATCTCGGTGTGCCCCTGATCGGCGTCGGCCTGCTCTACCGGCACGGCTACTTCACGCAGGCGCTGTCCCCCGAGGGCTGGCAGACCGAGCGCTACCCGGCCGGTGACCCGAACGGCCTGCCGCTGACCCTGCTGCGACAGGATGGCGAGCCGGTCAAGGTCAGCGTGGCCCTGGCCGGCGGCGCCGTCATCGCCGCGCAGGTGTGGATCGCGCAGATCGGCAGGATCCCGCTGCTGCTGCTCGACTCGTACGTCGAGGAGAACGACTCCGAGCTGCGCGAGGTCACGGACCGGCTGTACGGCGGTGGCAGCGAGCACAGGCTCCGGCAGGAACTGCTGCTGGGCATCGGCGGAGTCAGGGCGGTCAGGGCATTCTGCGCGATCACGTCGCACCCGGAGCCCGAGGTCTTCCACACCAACGAGGGCCACGCCGGCTTCCTCGGCCTCGAGCGCATCCGCGAGTACCTCGGCCAGGGCCTGCCGTTCGACGAGGCCCTGGCGATGTGCCGGGCGGGCACCGTGTTCACCACGCACACGCCGGTGCCCGCCGGGATCGACAGGTTCGGCAAGGAGCTCGTGGTGGCACAGTTCGGCGACGGCGCCGAGCCCGAGCTGCCGGTCGACCGGGTCCTGGCCCTGGGTGCCGAGACCTACCCCGGCGGCGATCCCGACGTGTTCAACATGGCCGTGATGGGCATGCGGCTGGCCCAGCGGGTCAACGGCGTCAGCGCCCTGCACGGCCAGGTCAGCAGGCAGATGTTCACCGGCCTGTGGCCCGGCTTCGACACCGCGGAGGTGCCGATCGGCTCGGTCACCAACGGGGTGCACGGGCCCACCTGGGTGGCGCCGGAGATCCTGCGGCTGGCCCAGGGCGGCGAGTCGCCGGACCTCGCCGAGGACGAGGCCGCGTGGGAACGCGCCGCCGCGGATCCCGCGGGGATCTTCGCCGTCCGCAGCCTGCTCCGGGCCCGGCTGGTGGCGGAGACCCGCCGGCGGCTGCGTGCGTCGTGGATCCAGCGCGGGGCCTCGGAGGCGGAGCTGACCTGGATCGACGATGCACTCGACGAGAACGCGCTGACGATCGGCTTTGCCCGCCGCGTCCCCTCCTACAAGCGGCTGACGATGATGCTGCATGATCCCGACCGGTTTGTCGCGCTGCTCCTCGACCGGCAGCGCCCGGTGCAGTTCGTGATCGCCGGAAAGGCCCACCCGGCCGACGACGGCGGCAAGCTGATGATCCAGCAGATGGTGAAGTTCGCCGACGACCCGCGGGTACGGCACCGGATCGTGTTCCTGCCCGACTACGACATGGCGCTGGCCGGCGCGATGGTGCAGGGCAGCGATGTCTGGCTGAACAACCCACTGCGCCCGCTCGAGGCGTGCGGAACCTCCGGGATGAAGGCCGCCCTGAACGGGGCGCTGAACCTGTCGATCCTGGACGGATGGTGGGATGAGTGGTTCGACGGGCACAACGGCTGGGCCATCCCGTCGGCCGACGGGGTCGCCGACCCGGAGCGACGGGACGAGCTCGAGGCGTCCGCCCTTTACGACCTGCTCGGTCAGTCTGTGGCGCCGCTGTTCTACGACCGGGGCCCGGATGGCCTGCCGGGCCGCTGGCTGGAGATGGTGGCGCACACGCTGCGCACGCTGGGGCCCAAGGCCCAGGCGTCCAGGATGGTCCGAGAGTACGTCACCCAGCTGTACCTGCCGGCGGCGCGGTCCTCAGCGGCGCTGGCCGGCGGGGGGCCGGGGTTTGCGGGCGCGCGAGAGCTGGCGGCGTGGAAGGACCGGGTCACCAAGGCGTGGCCCGGCGTGGCCATCGAGCACGTCGAGGCCGATGACGGCGAGCAGAGCCCGGGGGCGAGCCTCGTGGTGCGGGCCAGTGTGGCGCTCGGCGTGCTGTCGCCCGACGACGTGACCGTGCAGCTCGTCTACGGCCCGGCCGGGGACGACGACGAGATCGCCGCCCCCGCGTTCGCGGACCTCGAGCTCGAAGCCGAGCCGTCGGGTGCTTCGCCCGCGAGGTACGCGGGTGAGGCCGAACTCGGCCGTCCCGGGCCGTTCGGTTACACGGTCCGGGTGCTCCCGCGTCATCCGCTGCTGGCCTCACCAGCCGAAATGGGGCTCATCACGCTGCCGGATGCCCCAGCCGGGATGACCAACGGCGATCTGCGGTAGTTCCGCAGTTTGGCTTCGTCAGCCATTTTTGCGACGTAGCGTATCTGGCAGGTTACGTACAGCAAGTAAACCGCCGGGTTCGCCGTCGCGTCCAGCTAAGACGGCGGTGGCGGCGCCTCGAGGCGTCGGCCGTGTTGTCTAGTCAAGAAGGACAACATGGCCTGCCACGGAAATTTCTCCCCGTGCCACGCAGAACGCCAGCAAAACCCTGGCCGATGTGACATCCTGTAATAGAACGCTGGCGGTAAGTAATGGTCAACTGTCGTTACTGTCCGTCATCATGTCACTACCCCCAAGCGCGAGAGGACCATCCGTCGTGAGAACCCAGATCAAGCCGGAGAACCGTCTTCTGACCCCGGCCGAGGTTGCCGCGATGCTTCGGGTTGACCCGAAGACCGTCACCCGTTGGGCAAGGGGCGGCAAGCTGTCGTCGATCCGCACCCCGGGCGGCCACCGCCGCTACAGCGAGACCGAAGTCCGCGGATTCCTGAACGGCTGGCAGCACGTGTCTGCGCCGCGGACGGCGGGCGAGTAAGCAGCCGATCTGCCGCAGCCTCTTCGGGCGCCCGCCGGCGGTGGCCGGGGGCGGGGGATACGACGAGGCCGATCTCGGGCGGCGGAAGCCGCCTCCCGCGCGAGCCGTACAAGAGATGTCGGGTCCCAGCGCCGCCGGCGGCACCGTGGCACAGCAGTCGCGGTGCCGCCGGCGGCGCACTCGAACGGCCGACTTCCGAAGAACCCGCACCCCCCGGGCTGCGTCCTAGTTACTACGATCATGAAGGACCGTTGTCACGGCGGCCCGTGCTACGTGCCGTAACGGCGCTCTTCGGCTCCTGCCCGGATTCCCAGCTGCACCGCGATCGCCGCGAGCAGTTCCCGTGCCTGCTCGGGGCTCATCTCCTTGACCCGCTGCAGCATCTGCTCATGACTGGCGTCCGCTTCTTCCCGGCTCACCAGCGCGGTTGCCGCGTCCGGCCGGCCTGCGTCGGTGAGCTGCGCCGCCGTAACGCCGGCCACGGCGGCCATCTTGGCCAGCGTCTCCGCTGGCCCGTGTACCGGCGCGTAGACGCCGGAGCTGACGACCTGATACCCGCTCGCGATCTGCCGCCAGCGTCCCTCGCTGATCCCTGCGCGCCGGGACGCCTCCCTCGCCGAGAGCTGCGCGTCGGCGAGGGCGTTGGTCAGCAGAACCCCCCACGGCGGCGGGGGCGGACGTTGGGCCATGGCTCTACCTTCGCACGACCTTCGCGTACCTGTCTAGTCAATCAGACCGATCTGGGTGCTTACCGCAGCCCAGCTGCCTGCATTTTTACGACGACACCCGGTGCCCACGACGTGCGAAGAACTTCGCGTTCAGCGTTGACCCTTCGCACCCTGCGCACTAAGGTTGCTCCGGGGATCCGAGGCGTAGCGCCCGGGCGTCCCACTGAGGGGGGCGGCAGATGGGAGTCATGCTCTCGCTGGACCGGCACCGGCCTGCGAGCGGCCGTCGCCGGCCCCAGCATGCGCGTCGCGAGGACGCCTGGGCGCGCGCCAGGGCGCTGGCCACCACGCGCCGCTGCGACACGCCGGCCGGCGCCGGGCTGCTGAGCAGGTTTGCCCGAGCCCTGCTGCCGTGGCGAAACAGATCCGCCGGCAGCCGTCCTTCCAGCTATGGGCGCGAGTATGACCGCGGCGCCGCAGTGTCGGGCGGCCGCCCGGACGCGGGCAGGGCGCCAGCCGCCTGACCGCGATGCGGGATACTGGCGGGATGGCTGAGTTTGTAGAGGTCGAGACCGATGAGGCGGTCGCCACAATCCGTCTCGCCCGCCCGCCGATGAATGCGCTGAACGGACAGGTCCAGGACGAGATCGCCGCGGCGGCCGCGCAGGTCACCGCCGATGACGACATCCGTGCGGCTGTGATCTACGGCGGCCCGAAGGTCTTCGCCGCCGGGGCGGACATCAAGGAGATGACGGAGGCCAGCTACGGCCGGATGGCCGCCGACTCCCGGCGTCTGCAGGCCTCGTTCACCGCGGTGGCGAAGATCCCGAAACCCGTGGTAGCCGCGATCACGGGATACGCCCTCGGCGGCGGCCTCGAGCTGGCTCTGTGCGCGGACTTCAGGGTGATGGGCGAGAGCGCCCGCGTCGGGCAGCCCGAGATCTTGCTCGGCATCATCCCGGGGGCCGGCGGGACGCAGCGACTGCCCCGCCTCATCGGCCCGGCCAGGGCCAAGGACATCGTGTTCACCGGCCGGTTCGTCGGTGCGCAGGAGGCGCTGGCGATCGGCCTGGTCGACAAAGTGGTCCCGGACGCCGAGGTGTATGACGCCGCGCGCGCACTGGTCGCAGCGTACGCTCGCGGCCCGGCGCTCGCGCTGCGCGCAGCCAAGCAGGCCATCGACGATGGGCTCGAGGTCGACCTGTCCACCGGGCTCGAGATCGAGCGGCTGCAGTTCGCGGCGCTGTTCGCCACCGAGGACCAGCGCGCGGGAATGCGCAGCTTCGTGGAGAATGGACCGGGGAAGGCGACCTTCACCGGGCGGTGATCCCACCGCCACGGCGGACGCGTGCCGAGGAGTAGCCACGTTTATGTGCCGAGCAGCTGACACCGACGGGCAGGCCGGGCAGTGACCGAGCTGGACAACAGCCCGGGCGGGCCGTCGCTCGATATGGTCACGGCCGCGCTGCGCGCGGACAGTGCCGACGTCACGCTCTACACCCGCGTCCTTACCAAGTCGCTGGGCGAGGCGCTTCCGTCCGAGTGGGTCACGGTCGACTGGGACCGGAGCATGTCCGACCGGATGCACGGCCGTCCCGGCCAGGTATCGAAGATCACCGTGCGGCTCGGGGACCGGGTGATGACGCTGGGAATTCAGCGTGGTGCACCCGTCGCCGAGGTCTGCACCCAGGTGCGCGGGGTGGTGCTGTCACGTCAGCAGGTTCCGCTGGGTGTATGGGCGGGAGAGCTGGCAAAGGCCCTTCTCGCGCATGCTGAGCAGAATGCCGAGGCAGCGAGGGCGCTGCGTCGGCTTGTGGCTGGAAGCTAGTTCGCGGGCCAGCGGTGTGCGGCGGGGACCGCTGAGCCGCTGGCTGCGGAATACGAGGGGACATGCAACACGTCTGCCAGGTCGCGCCCGCCAGTGCCGGCTGGTCGGTAAGCGCTGCGGCCATTCCGGCTGCGCCAGTTGCTGCGGCCATGGCGCTTGCGCCAGTTAAGGTACGGCAGCGAGGAAATCCGTAGGCTGGTGGGGTTATGACAGCTCAGGACCACACGCCGGACAGGCTGGGGCCGTACCGCCTGCTGGAGCGGCTCGGCGAGGGCGGCATGGGCGTGGTCTACCTGGCTGCCGACGAGCAGCAGCGCCGGGTCGCTGTCAAGGCGCTGCGGCCCGCGATCGCGGCGGACCCGAATGCCAGGCGGCGGCTGGCCCGCGAGGTCGAGACCATGCAGCGGGTGCGCAGCCCGTTCGTCGCCGAGGTACTCGACGCGGACGTGACCAGCGACCCGCCGTACATCGTGACCAGGTACGTGAGCGGCCAGACGCTCGAGGACGTCGTGAGCCAGGGTGGCCCGCTGACCGGCGCGCATCTGGCCAGGCTGGCATCGGGGCTGGCCCTTGCCCTGTCCGCGGTGCACGCGGCTGGCGTGGTGCACCGTGACCTCAAGCCAGGTAACGTCATGATCGCCAATGGCGAGCCCGTCGTGATCGACTTCGGGATAGCCCAGGTCCCCGACTCCACCAGGCTCACGCAGACCGGCATGTTCATGGGCACGCCCGGCTACCTCGCACCCGAGGTGATCGAGGGCAAGCCCAGCGGGCCCGCCTCGGACGTGCACTCGTGGGGAGCCACGGTGGCGTTCGCCGCCACCGGCCGCCCGCCGTTCGGTACCGGGGCGTTCGAGACGATCTTCTACCGGATCATCAACGGGCAGCCGGACCTGAACGGGTTTCCGACGCCGCTCTTGACGCTCGTGGGACAAGCGCTGTCGAGAGACCCGGCCCGCCGGCCGGACACGGCCGAGCTCTGCCGGAGAACCGCCGCGCTCGACCCGTCCTCCCTCGTGCCCGCGGCAGCGGCTGCGGCGGGCGCCGTGCCGTTCGCCGCCGGAACCGTGGCCGACC
>JASHQP010000358.1 GCA_030039095.1 Streptosporangiaceae bacterium | reverse complement strand
GTCCACCGAGCGCTGCCCGAGCGGGTGCCGGCCCGGGGCACCCGCCGCGCAACCGTCGGCATGCTCACCGGATGCGTGCAGCGCGTCTTCTTTCCGCAGGTCAACGCCGCTACGGCACGGGTGCTGGCGGCCGACGGCTGCGACGTCATCGTCCCGGCCGGCCAGGGCTGCTGCGGCGCGCTGTCGCTGCACGGAGGCAGGCGGGCGGAGGCCGTCGGGTTCGCGCGGCAGACGATCGAGACGTTCGAGCGCGCCGGCGTCGATGCCGTCGTGGTCAACGTGGCCGGCTGCGGGTCGGCGATGAAGGAGTACACCGAACTGCTGGCCGGCGACCCGGCGTGGAGCGAGCGGGCCGCCGCCATGGCCGCCAAGGTCCGTGACCTCAGCGAGTTCCTCGCCGAGCTGGGCCCGGCCGCACCCCGTCATCCGCTCGAGATGACCGCGACCTACCACGCGGCCTGCCACCTCGCGCACGCCCAGCGGATCACGGCGCAGCCCCGGGAACTGCTGGCAGCGATCCCCGGACTGCGCCTGGCCGACATCGCCGACGGCGGAACCTGCTGCGGCTCCGCCGGCATCTACAACCTGGTCCAGCCCGAACCCGCCCGCGAGCTCGGCGAGCGCAAGGCGGCCGCGGTCGCTGCGACCGGCGCCGACCTGCTTGTGTCGGCCAACCCGGGCTGCAGCATGCAGATCGCGTCGGCGCTGGCTGCGCGCGGCACCCCGATGCCGACGGCGCACACCGCGGAGGTGCTGGACGCCTCGATCCGCGGCGTGGGCGCGCGCGAGTTCCGCGCGTCGCTCGGCTGAGCACGGGGCGTCACGTTCCGGCCCAAAGGGCTGCTGAGGCCGCAGCGACACCATCGAGATGTCATCTTGACGCATAACGATGTCATTTTGATTTGACTTTGACGTCAAAGGACGTCACTATGACGTCATGGAACTGTCAGAGTACGTAACGAAGCTGCGCGGCGAGCTGACGTCGATCACCCGGTTCGCGGGCGAGGACGTGGCCAAGGCCGCCGAGCTGCTCAGCGAGACGCTGGAGTCCTCGGTCCGGCTGATCCTGCTCGACGTGCTGTCGGCCGCTGCCGCGGACATCACGGCGCGGCTGGGCGACATCGCGGTCGAGGTCCGGCTGACCGACGGCGAGCCGACGTTCGTCGTGCTGACCGCGCCGCCCGAGCAGGACGACGAGCCGCTGCTGGCAGGTGTCACCCTCATGGCCGACGAGCTTGCCGAGGCCGGACGCAAGCTCGCCGGAGATCCCGGCACGGCGCGGCTGACGCTGCGCCTGCCCGACAGCCTCAAGGCCCGCATCGAGACCGCGGCCGCGCGCGACGGCACGTCGGTCAACACCTGGCTGGTCCGGGTGGCCAGCCGGGCCCTGGACAACCCGGGCCGCTCCGGGCGGGCGGCCGGGCGGCGGGGTCCCGGGCAGCGCATCACCGGCTACGCCAGGAGCTGACGTGGCCAGCCCTCTCACAACCGAACAAAGGACCTGACGAGATGACTTCCTGGGATTTCCCCACCAGCGACCCAATCGACCTGCAGATACGCGTTCCGGCGGGCGACGTGACCGTGCACGCGGTGGACACGCAGGCCGCGACCGTGACGCTTCGGGCCAGCCGCAAGGGCAGGGACGAGAGATACCTCGACGACACCCGGGTGGAATTCGACCATGGCGCCCTGTCGATCCTCGCGCCCGAGCGGTCCGGGTTCGGCCGGGGCGGCTCGCTCCACGTCACGGTCGAGGTGCCGGCCGGCTCATCCTGCCTGGTGCACACCGCGTCGGCGGACGTGGACTGCACCGGCACGCTCAGCGCTCTCGACGTCCACTCGGCGAGCGGCGACGTGACCGCCGAGCGGGTCAGCGGCGTGGCCAGGGTCACCACGGCGTCCGGCGACGTGCATGTCGGCGAGACGGCCGAGGCCAACCTGGAAAGCGCGTCGGGCGACGTCAGCGTCGGCACGGTCAGCGGCCCGGCCAGCGCGAAGACGGCCAGCGGCGACGTGCGCATCGACGCCGCGTCGGGCAACCGGGTGGAGGCCAGGTCCACATCCGGCGACATCCGCGTCGGGGTGGAGCCCGGCATCGGGGTGTATCTCGACCTGTCGACCCTGTCCGGCACCGCCAGCAGCGAGCTCGACCCGGCCGACCAGAGCGGCGGCGCCGACATGACGCTGAGCTGCCGCACCCTCAGCGGCGACGTGCTCGTGACCAGGGCAGCTCAGCCGGCGACGTGCTCGTGACCAGGGCAGCTCAGCCGGCGACGCGCTCGTGACCAGGGCAGCCCAGCCGGCGACGCGCTGGGCCCGGCTGCCACCTTGCCTGCGACGCGCTGGGCCCGGCTGCCACCTTGCCGGCGGCTCCGGCGATGCCTGACGCCGCTGCGGCCGGTCAGGCGGACCGGCTGCTCCACTCCTGCCACGCGGCATGGCTGTGGTCGGCCTCCGCCGGGCCGGGACCCGTGGGCTCGGCGCGCTCGGCGTCCGGAACCTCGAGGGCCGCCCAGACCGCCTTGCCGGGGCTGCCGAGCCGCGTCCAGCCCCAGGTGACGGACAGCGCCTCGACCACGTGCAGGCCGCGGCCATGTTCGGCGAGCGGATCCGGATTCGCCATCGCCGGCGTGCCGGTTCCCGGATCGGTCACCGCGCAGATGATCTGCCCGGGCCGGCGCCACAAGATCAGCTCGATACAGTCGTAGGCCGGGTCGCTGCGGCCGTCGACCCCATGCCGGATCGCGTTGCTGACCAGCTCAGACACGATGACCGCGGCGTCGTCGGCCAGCGCCTGCAGGCCCCACCCCCGAAGGACCCGCTCGCTGTACTCACGCGCCGCCTTGGCGGCAAGGCCCAGGTCCGGCTGTCGGGAAACCACCCTGCGGCGTACCCAGCTGGGCGCGGGCAGCAGGGATGCGGACGCGAGCAGCTCTGGTGTGGTGACCGACGAGGGCTCGTGGCCGCCGAGCCAGCCTTCCTGCAAGACAGTGCGGGGGTGTCGCGACATTTCGCAGACCTCGGGGCTGCTCCTCATTGATCGGACGGCTAGCCGGTACTTGGACTACCATGCCACTCGGGATGTGCATTTGCAAATACTGATGCACGTGCATCCAGGAGTGCACTCAGGTTGCTGGCGGTAGGCAAGCCGGCTCGCTGGGTGAGTTTCAACCCGTATCTGTCGATACTCCCCCGCAGAAAGGACACCACGTGGATCTGGTGGCTTACAGCACCAATGACACCCTGCTCGACGGCGTGACGTGGCGCAAGAGCCGGCACAGCAACCCAAGCGGCAACTGTGTCGAGCTGGCCGGGCTCGCCGACGGGACCGTCGCGATCCGCAACTCCCGGCACCCGGCCGGGCCGGCTCTGCTCTGCGAGCCGGCCGAGTTTGCCGCTTTCCTCGCCGCCGCCAGGGACGGCGAGTTCGACAGCCTGCTCGGCTAGCAGGCGTTTCCCGAGGGGCCGGTCAGGGGAGAGCCGGCCCGGGGGGAGGCCCGGGGGTGCCGACCCGGCTGGATTCCCGGCCGGGTCGGTGGGCCGATCTCCTTGCAGGCCACGCCGTACCAGACCGAGATGTCCGACACGGGGACGGGGCCGTCCGGACGCCAAAGATCTAGGAGCCTTTCGGGCATATGCTGCGCGAAAGTCTCCTAGATCATGAAACAAGACCCGAAGCGGCGCCAGGTGCTACGCATGGTGAGCGGTGGTGGCGGTGGTTGCCACCATCTGGGCCGCCAGCCAGGCCTCGTCGAGCTCGCCTTCGGCGACGATCACCGCGGGACCCTTGAGCAGGCTGGTCGCCGGAGAGAGTGTGACGGTGAGGGTGCCGCCGGGCACCTGCACGGTCCACGCGCCGGCCGGGTGAGCGTGACCGTTGCCGTCCGACGGCCCCACTGCGCCCGTTGCGGCCCCTGCGCCCACTGCGCCCGTTGCGGCCCCTGCGCCCACTGCG
>JASHQP010000357.1 GCA_030039095.1 Streptosporangiaceae bacterium | reverse complement strand
GCCGCGGCCGCCAGGCAGGCGCGGGCGCCCGCGACCAGCAGCGGCCACGCGTACCGCGGGCTGGCCGAGACCTTGTAGCGGTCCAGCGCTTCCTCGACGGCCGCCAGGGCGTCGCCCGCCCGGCCCTGCGCGAGCCGCACCTCGGACTCCAGCCGGGCCATCGGCAGCTGGTGCTCGTTCTTGTACCGGACGCCGTCCAGCGCCTCCCGGACCGATGAAGCGCGCTCGTCCGCGGCGGCCAGGTCGCCGCGGGCCAGCGCGACGTCCCCGGCCAGACGCCACACCGAGGATCGGGTCACCCGTGGCGGCATGAACTCCAGCGCGCGCTCGATGACCTCTGCCGCCTCGTCCCACCGTCCCAGCGACACCAGCGGCTCGGCCAGGTTGATCGCCAGGATCACGCCAGACGTGCGGGCCAGGCCGTACTCGACGGCGGTGGCGAGACCCTCGCGGGCCACAGCGGCGGCTGCCTCGTGCTCGCCGAGGCCCTCCAGCATGTCCGACTCGGTGATCGCGGCTCCCAGCAGTGGCTGATACGCCCCGGCCCGGGCCGCTGCCGCGCGGGACTCGGCGAGCAGCGCCCGGTTCCGCTCCAGGTTGGCGGCGGACGGGTCGGCGCAGGCCAGCGTGTTCAGCGCCATCGCCTCGATCGCCGGATCGCCGGCCAGCCGTGCGACGGCCACCGCCTCCTCGGCACGGGCCCGGCACTCGTCCAGGTCGTAGCCATGCCGGTGGTGGATGTCGTGTGCCGCGGCCTCCAGCACCCGGGCTCTGGCCGGGGTCGGCGGCTCGGCCGGGACCAGCTCGACAGCCTTCGCCAGCTCCCACGCGTAGTCTTCGCGGCCGAGCAGCAGCTTCAGGCGGCCGCGGGAGCTGTGCAGCAGCGCGGCACGGACGGGCTCCGTCCCGGGGTCGACCTCCTTGAGAGCCCCGGTCGCCAGGGCCAGCCCGCGGTCGTAGTCGCCCGCCAGCTCGGCCGCCCGGATCGCTGCCTCGAGCACCGCAACGTGGTCGGCACCGATCCGGCCGGCGGCGTCGGGCACGCGATCCCACAGCTCGAGCACCCGCGCGAGCATTGCGAGCTGCTCGGCGTGCGCGAGTGCCCGGCCGGACTCCTCGGCAGCCTGCCAGGCACTGATCAAGGCCCAGCCCGGGTCGAGCGCCGCGTACCAGTGGTAGGCGCGCTCCACGGCGGCCCGGCCCGGCGGGACGAGCAGCGGATCGCCCTCGATGGCCCTGGCGAACTGGCCGTGCAGCCCGCCCCGCTCGCCGGGCAGCAGCTCGTCGTGCACGGCCTCGCGGATCAGCGCGTGCCGGAACGAATAGCCATCGGAGCCGGCCAGCAGGACATTGGCGGCCACCGCCGGGCGCAGCGCGCTGGCCAGCGCGGCGTCATCGAGGCCGGTGACGGCGGCCAGCAGTGCGTGGCCGACCTGCTCGCCGCCGGCGCTGGCGATCCTGACCACATCCTGAGTCTGCTCGGGCAGCCGGCGTACCCCGGCGATCAGCAGGTCGCGCAGCGACTCGGGCAGGCCGGAATCCGGCTGGCCATCGCCGATCAGCGCCTCGACGAACAGCGGGTTGCCCTCGGTGCGGCGGTAGACGGTGCTGGCCGCGTCCTCGCGCGGCGGGCGCCCGGTGAGCCTGGCCACGAGCTCGCGGGTGTCGGCGCGGGTAAGCCTGTTCAGCTCGATCCGCCTGACCCAGTCCAGCCGGCCGAGCTCGGCGAGCAGCGGGCGCAGCGGGTGGGTGCGGTGGAGGTCGTCGGACCGGTAAGTGAGCACGATCAGCAGCCCCTCGATCGCGCGCTGGTTGCGGAGCAGGAACTGCAGCAGATCCCTGGTTGACCGGTCGGCCCAGTGCGCGTCCTCGATGATCAGCACCAGCGGGCCGCGGTCGGCGAGCTGCTCGAGCAGGATCAGCATCTGCTCGAAGAGCCGCGCCCGGGCGGCGCCCGCGTCGTCCGGCCCGGCCGGCTCGCCGAACTCCGGCAGCAGCCGGGCCAGCTCCCTGGTCGCGCCGGCGGGCAGCAGGCCGGCCACGCCGTCGGTGCCGAGGTCGCGAACGAGCTCGCGGAGCACGGAGGTGAACGGGGCAAACGGCAGGCCGTCGGCGCCGAGCTCGAGGCAGCCGCCGGCCAGCAGCCGGGCTCCTGCCTGCCGCGACCGCGTGGCGAACTCGTCCACGAGCCGGGTCTTGCCGACCCCCGCCTCCCCGCCGATCAGCACGGCGGCCGGCTCGCCGTTCGCCGCCCTGGCGAGCGCGGAATCCAGCACGGCGAGCTCGCCGGCCCGGCCGACCAGGCTCGGGCTGAGGAAACCAGTGGTCACGATCTCTAGGATGCCAGGCAGGCACGGGTGAAGGGTTCAGCGAGATGGCGATCTTTGTTCTGGTACACGGAGCCTGGGGCGGCTCGTACGGCTTCCGGAGTGTCCGCGCCCCGCTCCGGGCGGCGGGCCATGAGGTGTTCACGCCGAGCCTGACCGGCATCGGCGAGCGCGCACACCTGACCGGCCCGCAGGTCTGCCTGACGACACACGTCACCGACGTGGTCAACGCCGTGCTCTACGAGGACCTTCGCGACATCGTGCTGCTCGGCTGGTCCTACGGCGGTTGCGTGGTCACCGGTGCGCTCGAGTACATCGGCGACCGCGTCGCCCACCTGGTCTTCCTCGACGCGTTCGTGCCCGCTGACGGCGACAGCGTGGTCGGCGGCCGGGCGGGCCGTTCTGGGCCGCCGCCGACCGGGTCAGGCAGTCGCCCGCCTGGCGTTACCGGGAAATCGCCACGAACCACATGATCCCGAGCAACCGGCCGGATGAGCTGGCCGGCCTGCTGCTCGAGGTTATCGGCGGCTGATACCCGTCCCGGCTGCCGCAGGTTTTTTCGCTGCGATGCAACGCCCGGCGGC
>JASHQP010000356.1 GCA_030039095.1 Streptosporangiaceae bacterium | reverse complement strand
AAGGGTGCGGCGGGCGGGAAGGGTGCGGCGGGCGGGAAGGGTGCGGTGGGCGGGGCTAACGATGTGGGCGGGGCGGAGGACTCCGGTGCCGGCAAGGCCGGGCCGCTGCCCAGGGTCCTGGCCGGGCCCGACGCGATCGCCGAGGTCGCGGCGTGGCCGTGCGATGTCGTGCTGAACGGGGTCACCGGTGCGGTCGGCCTGGCCGCCACGCTGGCCGCGATCGACGCGGGCCACGTGCTCGCGCTGGCCAACAAGGAGTCGCTGATCATGGGCGGCCCGCTGGTGGCGCGGCGCGCCGCGCCCGGCCAGATCGTGCCCGTCGACTCCGAGCATTCCGCGCTGGCCCAGTGCCTGCGCGGCGGCCGTGCGCAGGAGGTGCGGCGGCTGGTGGTGACCGCGAGCGGCGGGCCGTTCCTGTACAGCGAGCCCGGCGAGCTCGAGGACGTCACGCCGGAGCAGGCCCTCGCGCACCCGACATGGAGCATGGGCCCGGTGGTCACGGTGAACTCGGCCACGCTCGTGAACAAGGGCCTGGAACTGATCGAGGCGCACCTGCTCTTCGGCATCGGCTTCGACGCCATCGAGGCGGTCGTGCACCGGCAGTCGGTGATCCACTCCATGGTCGAGTTCACCGACGGCTCGACGATCGCCCAGGTCAGTCCTCCGGACATGCGGATACCCATCGCCCTGGCCCTGGCCTGGCCGGACCGGGTTCCCGATGCGGCCAGCGCGGTGGACTGGACCTCTGCGCATACCTGGACATTCGAGCCGCTCGACGAGAAGAAATTCCCCGCCGTGGCGCTCGCCCGCGCGGCGGGAACCGCGGGCGGGACCACCCCGGCCGTGTACAACGCCGCCAATGAGGTCTGCGTCGAGGCGTTCCTGTCCGGCCGGCTCCGCTTCACCAGGATCATCGATACTGTTGCGCGGGTAGTCTCTGAGCACGATGGGTCGTGCCGGGAGGCTATGACGCTGGACGACGTGCTCGCCGCGGATGGCTGGGCGCGGAGCCGGGCGCGCGACCTGACCGGCACCGGGCAGTCTCGCTGAGCCGGCGCCGCCACAGGGAGGGAGACACGGCAGGATGAGTTTCCTGCTCGGTGTGGTCATCTTCGTGGTGGCCATCCTGATCTCTGTGATCCTGCACGAGGCCGGGCACTTCCTGACTGCCAAGAAGTTCGGCATGCAGGTGACGCAGTTCTTCGTCGGCTTCGGGCCGACCCTGTGGTCGACCAAGCGCGGGGAGACCGAGTACGGCGTCAAGGCGCTGCCGTTCGGCGCGTTCGTCCGGATCACCGGGATGACCACGCTTGACGAGGTGGAGCCGGAGAACGAGCCGCGCTCGATGCGCAACAAGCCGGCCTGGCAGCGGGCCATCGTCATGGTGGCGGGCTCGTTCATGCACTTCGCGCTCGCGTTCGTGCTGCTGATCGGGCTCGCGCTCGGGATCGGGCAGATCGACGAGACCGCCAACACCAATGCGATCGGCTCGGTGTACACCTGCCTGCCGGTCAGCGCCAAGGCGCTGTCCGACAACTCCTGCACCGGCAGCAAGACAGCTTCCCCCGCCCAGAAGGCCGGGCTCCAGAGCGGTGACAAGATCATCGCGGTCGGGGGCACGCCGGTGCACAACTGGACCCAGCTGGGCACCGCGATCCGCGCTCAGCCGACCGGGAAGCCCGTGCCGGTGACCGTGCTGCGGGATGGCAAGCGGATCACCCTCGAGACGACGCTGGCCACCGTTCACGGGCGCAAGGACCCGTTCCTCGGCATCTACGAGGCCGTGGTCTTCAAGAGGTACAGCCCCCTCGGCGCGGTGACCTTCGCCGGATCGGCGTTCGGCCAGGTGCTCGTCGGCTCGGCCGATGCGTTCGCGAAGCTGCCAGCGGCCGTGCCGGACCTGTTCAAGAAGGACCGGGCCAAGACCCCGGCCGGCGACGTGAGCAGCGTGGTCGGCGCGGCGGACATCGCGGGCCAGGCGGTCGCACAGGGCGGCGGGTGGCGGTACTCGGTCTCGGACCTGCTGCTGATCATCATCTCGCTGAACATCTTCATCGGCGCGTTCAACCTGCTGCCGCTGCTCCCGCTCGACGGAGGGCACCTCGCCGTGATCTTCTACGAGCGGATCAGGGCCTGGCTGGCCAGGCTCTTCGGCCGGCCCGATCCCGGCCTGGTCGACATGCAGAAGCTCGTCCCGGTCAGCGTCGGGGTCTTCGGCCTGCTGATAGGCCTCGGCCTGCTGCTCATGGCCGCAGACATATTCAATCCGGTACATCTTGTACAGTAAGGTGATATTTCTGCTATGACTGTTGATCTTGGCTTGCCTGAAGTGCCGCCGGAGCCACTGGCCCACCGCCGGACGTCGCGCCAGCTCATGGTCGGCAAGGTGCCGGTGGGCGGCGGGGCACCCGTCTCCGTCCAGTCGATGTGCACGACGCTGACCGCCGACGTGAACGCAACGCTGCAGCAGATCGCGGAGCTCACCGCGGCGGGGTGCCAGATCGTCCGCGTCGCCGTGCCGTCCCAGGACGACGCCGACGCGCTGCCGCAGATCGCGCGCAAGTCGCAGATCCCGGTGATCGCCGACATCCACTTCCAGCCGAAGTACGTGTTCGCCGCGATCGACGCCGGCTGCGCGGCGGTTCGCGTCAACCCGGGCAACATCAAGACATTTGACGACAAGGTCGGCGAGATCGCCAGGGCCGCGTCGGCGGCCGGCACCCCGATCAGGATCGGCGTCAACGCGGGCTCCCTGGACAAGCGGCTGCTCGCCAAGTACGGCAAGGCCACGCCGGAGGCCCTGGTCGAGTCCGCGCTGTGGGAGTGCTCGCTGTTCGAGGAGCACGGCTTCAGGGACATCAAGATCTCGGTCAAGCATCACGACCCGGTCGTGATGATCAACGCCTACCGGCAGCTCGCGGCGCAGTGCGACTACCCGCTGCACCTGGGTGTCACCGAGGCCGGGCCCGCCTTCCAGGGCACGGTCAAGTCGGCGGTGGCGTTCGGTGCCCTGCTCGCCGAGGGCATCGGCGACACGATCCGGGTGTCGCTCTCGGCGCCGCCGGTCGAGGAGGTCAAGGTCGGCATCGCGATCCTGGAGTCGCTCGGCCTGCGCCAGCGCGGCCTCGAGATCGTGTCCTGCCCGTCCTGCGGCCGTGCCCAGGTCGACGTGTACAAGCTGGCGGACCAGGTGACCGCGGCCCTGGACGGCATGGACGTGCCGCTGCGCGTCGCGGTGATGGGCTGCGTGGTCAACGGGCCCGGTGAGGCGAGGGAGGCCGATCTCGGCGTCGCGTCGGGCAACGGCAAGGGCCAGATCTTCGTGCGGGGCGAGGTCATCAAGACCGTGCCCGAGTCGCAGATCGTGGAGACCCTGATCGAGGAGGCCATGAAGCTCGCCGCGACCATGGAGCCGGCGGCCGAGAGCTGACCGGGACGCCGATGCGGCACGGCGGCCCGTCCGGATCGGGCGGGGCGGCACGTCGACCCTCCCGCATCGGGCAGGATGGCGTCATGAGACGTGTCCTGCCTGCTCTGGCCGCGACCGCCGCCGCCGCGCTGGCGATCGCCGGCTGTACCAGCGGATCGTCGTCACCGGCGGCCTCCACCGGGGCAGCCTCGGTGGGGTCGGCGTCCCGGCTGAGCTGGCACTCCTGCACGACGCAGAGCGTCTCGATGCTGTGCGCGAGCCTGCGGGTTCCGCTCGACTACAGCCGCCCGGACGGCAGGCAGATCACGCTGGCGCTGTCCGAGGTCCCGGCCACCGCCCCGGCGGGCAAGCGCCAGGGCGTGCTGCTCGTCAATCCCGGAGGACCCGGTGGCGCCGGCCTCAGCCTCGCGGCGTTCGTGGCCGAGGGCCTCGACCCGTCGGTCGCCGCCGACTACACGATCGTCGGCTTCGACACGCGCGGAGTCGGGACCTCCGTGCCGTCGATGAGCTGTGACTCGTCGTTCTTCTCCCGCGCCCGGCCGGATTACATCCCGACCTCGGCCGCCGAGGAGCGCACGAACATCAACCGCGCCAGGACGTACGCGGCCGACTGCGAGAAGAAGTACGGGTGGCTTCTGCCGTACATGACCACGGAGAACATCGCCAGGGACATGAACTCGATCCGGGCTGCGCTCGGGCAGAAGCAAATCAGCTACTTCGGCTACTCCTACGGCACGTACATCGGGCAAGTGTTCGCGACCTTGTTCCCGCACCAGTTGCGGCGGATGGTGCTGGACAGCACCGTCGACCCCGAGGGCGTGTGGTGGCAGGACAACATCGACCAGGACTACGCGTTCCAGGGGCGGCAGGAGGCGTTCTTCGCCTGGATGGCGAAGTACAACAACGTCTACGATCTCGGCACCACCGCCGCCGAGGTGAGCGCGAGCTGGTACAGGGCGCGCGCCGACCTCGAGGCGCATCCCATCCCCGGCCCGAACGGCAAGCCGCTGATCGGCCCGGACGAGTTCGACGACACGATGCTGATCGGCGGCTACGACAACACCTACTGGCCGGGTCTGGCCTCGGCGCTCTCGTCGTACCTGAACGACCACTCGACCAGCCAGCTGGTCGCGCAGTACGACCAGGAAGGCACCCAGAACGAGAACGAGTTCGCGGTGTACAACGCGGTCGAGTGCAGCGATGTGAGCTGGCCGCGCAACTGGGCCACCTGGAACACCGACACCAAGCAGGTCTACGCCACCGCGCCGTTCGAGGCCTGGGACAACGCGTGGTTCAACGCCGCGTGCGCGTTCTGGCCGGTCAAAGGGCCATCGAAACCGCTGCAGATCAAGGGGGCGGGGCTGCCGGGGATCCTGATGCTGCAGGGCACGCTGGATCCGGCGACCCCGTACGCGGGCGCGCAGGTGGCGCACAGCCTGCTGCCGAGCGCGCGGATGGTCGTGGTCGTGGGCGGCGGCAACCACGGCCAGTCGCTCTCCGACCCGCCGAACAACTGCGTGAACGGCTACCTCAACCGGTATCTGGCCACCGGCGCGCTGCCGCAGCGCCCGGGCAAGGTGAACGCGACCTGCCCGGCGGTGCCCGACCCGACGCCCAGCAGCGGCGGGTAACGGTTTGCGCGCAAGGAGCGCGGCTGCGCCGCCGCAACGGTGATGCCGTTACGCTGGGAGCGTGCTGCGCACCAAGGCATGGCGATCATCGTCGCTGCGCCTGCTCAATGACCGCGATCTGGATCAGGTGCTCGAGATCTGCGACCGCGACGCGGTTGCGAACGTCTTCGTCGGCTCGCGGGTCCGTTCGGCAGGGGTGGATCCCGGCCGGCTGGGCGCGCAGCTGTGGGGGTACCTGGAATCCGGCAAGGTGACGTCGCTGTGCTACTCGGGCGCGAACCTGGTGCCGGTGGCCGCGACATCGGCGGCCGTGGCCGCGTTCGCCGAACGGGCCAGGCTGCAGGGCCGCCGCTGCTCGTCGATCGTCGGTCCCGCCGAGGCCGTCGGTGAGCTCTGGTCGCTGCTCGCGCCCTACTGGGGCCGGCCCCGCGAGATCAGGTCGGCGCAGCCGGTCATGGCGATCTCGTCGGACCCGCTGGTGCCGCCCGACCCGCTGGTGCGCCTGGTCCGGCCGGACGAGCTGAACACGCTGCTGCCTGCGTCCGTGGCGATGTTCACCGAGGAGGTCGGGGTCTCCCCGGTCGGGCCGGACGGGGGAGCGGCGTACCGGGCCCGGGTGTCCGAGCTGATCAGGACCGGCCGCTCGTACGCCAGGATCTCCGGCGGCCTGGTGGTATTCAAGGCCGAGATCGGCGCGGTGACCCCGCTGGCCTGCCAGGTTCAGGGGGTGTGGGTGCCGCCGGAACTGCGCGGCCGCGGGCACGCCTCGAGCGGGATGGCGGCCGTGGTGCAGCACGCGCTGCGCTCGGTCGCGCCGGTCGTCTCGCTGTACGTCAACGACTTCAACATGCCGGCGCGCGCCGCCTACCGCAGGGTCGGGTTCCGCGAGGTTGGCACGTTCACGTCGGTCCTGTTCTGACCCGGGTCCTGCCGCGAGCCGGCCGGTGGCGGCCGGAAATACGGGATGACTGGCCCGCTCGCCTTTGCTAAGCTCCTGTGCCCTTGCGCCGCCGCCCGGGCGGCATCCCACCGCCGCTGACCGATACCAGCCGCGCCGGCTCGCGCGTTGCCGCCTGGCGCGGCCTGCCGCACGCCCGCCGTCCGCTTCAGCCATCTGCCCTGGCCGCGCTCGCCACGCGCCCGCGGCCCCTTCCAACACGGAGGTGATGAGCCATGCCATCGGGCCCGCTGGATGTTCCAGACGGGAACGACCCCGTCCTGGTCGCCGAACGGGACCACCTGCGCAGCTCACGCGAGTTCCTGCGCCTCATGCGCGAGAACGTGCTCTCGCTGCGCGCTCTCGGCGGCGACCGGGTCTCCGAGGAGTACCTCAAGGCCGACCTGCACCGCCGCGCCGAGGCCCTGATCGACCTGCCGGACACACCGTTGTTCTTCGGCCTGCTCGACTACGCGGTCTGGCCAGATGACGCGGGCGAGGCCGGCCCCGGCGCGCAGTTTCACATCGGCAGGCGGCACGTGCACGACCCGGACGGACGGCCCGTCGTCATCGACTGGCGCGCGCCGGTGTCCCGGCCGTTCTACCGGGCCAGCCCGGCCGATCCGATGGGGGTCGCCCTCCGGCGGAGGTTCGGGTTCTCCGGCGGAGAGCTGACCGCCTACGAGGACGAGGACTTCACCGCTCCCGACCGGCCGGAGTCCGTCCCGTCCGCCAGCCGCATCCTCATCGAGGAGATCGAGCGTCCCCGGTCCGGCCCGATGCGCGACATCGTGGCGACGATCCAGCCGGACCAGGACGACATCGTGCGAGCCGGAGCCGACCAGACCGTCTGCGTGCAGGGCGCACCCGGAACCGGCAAGACCGCCGTTGGCCTGCACCGCGTCGCCTACCTGCTCTACGCGTATGCCGAGCGGATGCGCCGCGGCGGCGTGCTGGTCGTCGGGCCGAACCGGGCGTTCCTCGCCTACATCCGCAACGTGCTCCCGGCGCTCGGCGAGCTGGACGTGACCCAGCTATCCGTGAGCGACCTGCTGGCCACGGTGCCGGTGCGCGCTGTCGACACCGAGGCAGCGGCGCGGATCAAGGGCGACGCCCGGATGGCCGAGGTGCTGCGCCGGTCGCTGTGGCTGCAGCTCGCCGAGCCGGCCGAAGCGATCATGGTGGCCCGTGGTTCCCGGCGCTTTCGGGTCTCCGCCCATGAGCTTTCCCAGCTCGCTGGCGAGTTGCGGGATCGCGGCGTTCGTTACGGGACCGGGCGGGAGATGCTCTCGCACCGCATCGCGCACGTGGTCCTGACCAGGATGGAGGCGGGCGGCGAGCCGTGCGATGACCGCACCCACGAGGCGGTGCGGCGGACCGCGCAGGTGCGCGCCGCGGTGAACGCGATCTGGCCGAAGGTGGATCCGGTACGGCTGGTTTTCGGCCTCCTTTCCGATCCGGGCCTGCTGTCGCGGGCAGCGGGCGGCCTGCTGGATCCCGCTGAGCAGGCCGCGATCTGCTGGGCCAGGCCGCCGCGCGGGCCCGGTTCCGCGCGCTGGTCACCGGCTGACGCGGTGCTGATCGACGAGGCACGCGACCTGATCGAGCGGACGCCGAGCCTGGCCCACGTGGTGGTGGACGAGGCGCAGGACCTGTCGCCGATGGAGTGCCGCGCGCTCGGGCGCCGTTGTGCCACCGGGTCGGCCACGGTGCTCGGCGACATCGCCCAGGGCACCACGCCGTGGGCAACGGCCAGCTGGCAGCAGATGCTCGGTCATCTCGGCAAGCAGGACGCGGGGCTGCGGATCCTCGATACCGGCTACCGGGTGCCGCGCCAGATCCTCGAGTTCGCCAGCAGGCTTCTCGGCCTGATCGCCCCCGGCCTCGACCCGGCGACGTCGGTGCGCCAGGACCCGGGCTCGCTCGTGATCACTCCGGCGACGCCGGACGCGTTCCCCGGCGCGCTGACGGCCGCGTGCGCCGACGCGCTCACCCGGCCAGGTTCGGCGGCGGTGATCGCGGCCGACGACCAGGTCGCCGGGCTGTCGGTGATCCTGGACCAGGCCGGCCTGGCCCACGCGGTCCTGGATGGTGACGCCGGCAGCCAGCCGCTGACCGTGGTGCCGGTCACCCTGGCCAAGGGCCTGGAGTTCGACCAGGTCATCGTCGTCGAGCCGGCCCGAATCGCCGCCAGCGAGGCCCGCGGCCTGCACCGCCTCTACGTCGCGCTGACCCGGGCCGTCTCCCGCCTCACGGTCGTCCACACCGACCCGCTGCCCGATGCCCTGGCCTGACGTAACCGGCCTGGCTCTGCCGGGTCCGCCGCGGCTGCCCGTTCCGGCCCCTGGAGACGCTCCGCCTGGCGAGCCCGGGCTACATCTCCTTGAGGACGGAGGTGATGAGCGCCGCGGAGTCGTCGAAGGAGAGCGCCGTGGCGCGGAGGTGGTTGAAGAAGACGTTGTAGCGGTCGACCTCGGCCACGTCTTCCAGGTAGAGGGCGCTCGTGAGGTCCTCGAGGTAGACCACGTCGGTGTCGACCCGCTCGGGGAAGACCAGGATGATGAAGGGCCGGCCCATGGCGGGATGCGCGCCGCCGGCAAACGGGATCACCTGGACCGCCACGTTGGGCAGCGCGGCCTGGGCCAGCAGGTGCTCGAGCTGGAGGCGCATCAGGCCTGCACCGCCGACCCGGCGGCGCAGCGCGGCCTCGTCGAGCACGGCCCAGACCTTCGGCGGGTCGTCCCTGACCACGGCGGGCTGGCGGGCCATCAGCAGCGCCACCCGGCGCTCGATGTCCTCGGCCGGGCTGTTCACCATCCCGGCTCTGATGACGGCTCGGGCGTAGTCTTCGGTCTGCAGCAGCCCGGGGATGAGGCTGACCTCGTAGATGCGGATTTCCGATGCCGCGCTCTCCAGGCCGATGTACGTGGCCATCTGCGGTTGCATGGTGTCGCTGTAGGCGTGCCACCAGCCCTTCTGGCGGGAGTCGCGAGCGAGCTGGACGAGGCTCTCCCGCTGATCGGCGGGGACCCCGTAGAGTTCGAGCATGTCGCGGACGTCCCGTGGTGACACCGAAACCCGGCCGGTCTCCACGCGGCTGATCTTCGAGGCCGAGCATTCGAGGTGCTCCGCCACTTCCTCGCACGTCAGCCTCGCCGCCTCGCGGAGTCTCCTGAGCTCGAGCGCGAGCCGGCGCCGCCGCACCGTGGGGCTGTGTTCGGTTCCCATGTCACCTCCCCCCGAAGAGCGCGACGTGCGGGCTAACTAGTGTGCCGCCGCAGCGCCATGACGTCTAGTTACTGACCGGGATCCGGCTCTGGGTAATCTCTTGTGCAACATGCGAATTTCTCCGTGCATGTTGCATCCAACCGCCGCGCGGGGCATCCTTAGACAATGTCATTACTCTACGCTGTACCTCGGCTACTTGGGGTGACTTAATGACTACGGAGACCCAGCAAGCCCCTACGTCGGGGCAGGCTCCGCACATCTACCTGAACCGGCTCGAAGGCCTTGCCGAGGTTCTGGCCACGCACGGGCTGCGCACCAGCCTGATGGCACCTCCGGGACGCGTTCCCAGCCTGCACGTGGTCAACCCGGCGGCGTCCGCGCTGGCCGAGGACGTCTACGCAGGCCGTGGCCAGGACGGTACCTGGTGGTTCTGGTGGTCATGGGCGGAACGGATCGCCACCTGGGACGACCTGGACGGCGCCGCGGCCCTCATCAAACAGGTTCTCGCGGCCCGCGGCCAGTAGGCTCAGGACTGCTTGCGCGGCCTGGCGAGCGCGGCTGCGGTCATGCCCGGAAAGGCGACGGTGCCCCCGCGCCAGGCGGCGGCGCGCAGCGCGGACGCCTGCACCTGCTGCGCCCCGAAGCCCCGGATCGAGGCGTCACCGAGCGCGACCAGGCCGAGATAGGCCGTGGTGATCCGGTCCTCGAGCAGGACCGCGAGAGATACAGCCTCGCTGGCGCTGTGCACCGGTGCCGGAAGCTGGTAGGCCACGGCGGCCGCGGCCGGCTGGGCCCCCAGGGAGCGCACCATGGCCTCGAGGCGGTCCCGGGCGACCTGATGGGCCACCCAGTCGTTCGTGGCCGTGGCCCGGGAATTTCCGGACAGGTACGCGCCGGCGATCCCGTAACCGTAGATGGTGGCGTTCTCCGCCGTCAGCACGGCCTGCAGGGCCGGGATCGTTCCGGGGGCGCCCCGGGGAACGTGGCCGCTCATGGCGCGATCCGTGCTGCCGCGGCGTCAAGGACCGGAACGTGCGTCGCCTCGGACGCCCCGATGCTCGCGAAGAGCTGGGCCAGGGACGCCGGGGCGCCGCGCAGCCGGCTCAGCATCGCGGTGGCGGCGGCCTGCTCGGCGGCCCGCAGGAATGCCACGCCCCCGCTGGCTGTTGCGGGAACGGCCGCGGCCGGCGAGGGCCGTGCGCGCGGCGCC
>JASHQP010000355.1 GCA_030039095.1 Streptosporangiaceae bacterium | reverse complement strand
CCGTGCGTCCTGGAGCGGCGTGCCCTGCGGGGGTACGGCGCTCAGATGCGATCCGGGGACGGACTCGATCAGGCGCTGGGTGTAGTCCACCTGCGCGTTGCTCAGGATATCGGATACGGTGCCCGACTCGACTACCTGCCCGTGCTGCATCACCGAGACTGTGTCGGCCACCAGGCGCACCACTCCCAGATCATGGGGGCCTCAATCGTCATAGTGCACTACTCTGCTCGACTTTGCGCTTAGTTGTCAACTAAGTCTATCGGCTATATCGAAAACTACGTCATCCAGCCCTGCGCCGCCTTCTGCGCCGGTGCGCGCCCTGCGCTTTCAGCGCCTCGTCACGACCGTCCGTGCGGCAGACTGGCGCCGTGCGCCGGCCGCAGACCCGCCGAACCATGACCCGGCGGCCCGTTCAGGCTCCCTCTCCCGGCAAGGGCTGCCGCACCGGCGTAGCCGCATCGTCACGCGTCATGAGGCAGGGCGGTGACGTGATCAGCCGTAGGAATCTCCCGGGCCTGCGCTGTGAGGGCGGTCTGCCCGGCCGGGAGGTGACCTCTGCCCGACCCCGCGCCACGCGGGGGCGCACGAGAAATCTCACTGACGACAATTGCCCATTTCAGCTTCTGGTTATCGCCTGCATCACTGCTGTTGCCTCGTCCCCGAATACAGCCGCTTCCCGTATTGCCGACAGGTGATCGCGGTAGAACTCAATGTCCGCAGGATCGGATGCATATACGGCCGCGTGCGGTGTCTCGACGACAACGAACGGGGGGTACCCAAATTCTCGCTCGTCGAAAAGATCGAACCCACACCAGATTATTGTCTTCAGAACTGTATCGTGCGGGATGACCCCGATTGCGGCATTCTCCAGCGTGGACACTGCAATGATCCTGTCGATCTGGGCAGAGTGAACCTCTGGCCGCATGCCGGCCGGGCGCCAGCGGACCGCGGATTCAGTCATGATCCATTCGAACTGGCGACCCGGGTCAGCGATCACTGATTGACGGCGCAGCCGCACCGCTACAGCCTCTGCGATATCTGTACGCGGGCCCTGGCTGGCAAGCGAAAGGACGTGCCAGGCATAGTCAGCGGTCTGCAGCAATCCGGGCACGGTAGCGGTCTGGAAAGTGCGCATTACGCGAGTGGTCGATTCCAGGTCCTGGACATCAGCCTGGAAGACGGGCAAGCCCGCACGGAGACGCGCGCGGTAAGTAGTCACCTCATTAAGGGCAGCCTCAGTCATGCTGGTGAGGCGGGCCAGGTCGCCGTCGTCAGGGTCAACGGCGCTGGCCCACGCCCTCACCTGCGGAAGCGACGGAACTATCTGGCCGTTCTCGATACGGGATATATTCGGATGGCTTATCCCAGTACGGCGGCCAACCTCACGGCCAGACAGCCCTGCGAGCATCCGCAGACGGCGAAGTTCAGCACCGAGACGCAGGCGCTGAACCCGAGGCTCCGTCGGCGGCTCGGTCATACTGCTTCCATTTCCTCCATTTCTGCCATGTACGCGCTGAGCGGCATGGCATGACTGAGCGCGGCGTCCTTTGCCGCACGCAGTTCACCCACTTTAGACTCAGGGACGAGGCTGCATCCCGCATACTCTCCGCCTGTGGTGTAGTCAATCAGGAGCGCACACTCTGTGCGGCGTCCTTCATCGATCAGCCAGAAGTCATCGTGCAACCCGGCCAGTTCTGGATGTGCATGACGGTCGGCGATAAAGACCCGCTCCCCCGCCACGACCGAATCCTGATACTCAGCCAGCTCGAACCAGAGGTACTCACTGAGCGGCCGGGACACGATGTGCACGCGGCTACGATCCTTGCCGTCGATAACCTGCCGGGCGACAGTGCGCAAGTAGCCATCAGTGCGGACCGAGCGTGCTTGCCTGCGCCTGTTGGCGTGGAACGCGGCGAGAGCATCGGCCTCGGCGCCAACAACGTATTGCTGGCGGGTCTCCAGTCTGAACGCCGACCAGCGGCATGACCGGATGGTCTCGCGCAGCAGTTCAGCGCTCATCACCGAACTCCGTCAGGATGTTCCGGGGCACCAGGACGACGGCCTCATTGCCGGGCAGCGGCCCGAAGCCGTCCATGGCCTGCGCGTCGGTCAGCGTGGCGCCCTGAACAGCGAACACATCAGGATCATCTGTCTCGTAGATCGCTGCGCACTGATTGCCCGCGCACTCGCCGATGATCTTCCTCGTCACCCGCATGCTCCGCTTCCTCCGTTGGTCCGCAATGGTCCGGTAAATATCAATATGGTCCGGCATCGGGTGACCGGCGTCAACGCCGGGTGGCGGCCACGGCTGGCCAGCCGGGCCAGGAAGTCATGGGTGCCGCCGCCGGAAGCGGGAACCATCTGGGTGTGCGGCGATCCGGGCAGGGTGGCTCGAGCGCCTCCACGAGGTCAACGCCCGGGCGATCGGGCTCACCGAAGCATTGCTCCTGCTGAGCCGCGCCGGCCAGCGCTCCTTCACCCCAGAGCACGTCGACCTGTCCCTCATAGCCGAAGAAGCCACCGAAACCCTCCTCTCCCTGGCAGAAAAACGCGGCATCACGATCGAGACCTCCGGCGACATCACCCCCACCACCGGCTCCCACGCGCTGCTGCTGCAGATGACGACGAACCTCGTGCACAACGCCGTCGTCCACAACCTGCCCGAGCAGCGCACCGTGTGGGCCAGTACCGCCGTCCGACCCCAGAGTGTGATGCTCACTGTCGAGAACACCGGCGAGCAGCTCTCACCACAGCTGGTCTCGACGCTCACCGAACCGTTTCATCGCGGCACCGAACGCGTACGCACCGACCATGCAGGTGTCGGCCTCGGCCTGGCGATCGTCAAGAGCATCGCCCAGGCGCATGACGGAACACTCACCATCGCCCCGCGAACCGGAGGCGGGCTCCACGTCACGGTGCAGCTGCCGGTACGGTCAGCC
>JASHQP010000354.1 GCA_030039095.1 Streptosporangiaceae bacterium | reverse complement strand
GTCGGCGGCGCGCTGGCTGCCCGCTGGGGCGCGCCGGGGCGCGCTGGCGGCCCGCTGGCCGCCGGGGCTGCGCTCGCGCTGACCGGCTGCATCCCACCACCGCCATCACCATCTCGGGCCTACGGATTTAAGTTTGTCCGCTTATAGCCTGACAAAACTAAATCCATGATGAATAGCCCCTGACCACCCCGGATAGGTGCTCGGCGGCGGAATGGCCGGTCGCGAGCACTCCTGGCCAAGCCCCTGGCCCCAGCTCATGGCCTGACCTGGTGGCACCGTCCTGATCGGGTGGCGCCGTCCTGATCTAGTAGTGTGGCCGGCCCGCCGCTGCTGTTAGAGCGACAGCAACGGGCCGGCCACACTACTAGCCGGGGTCGCCGCGACCACGGATCGGAGCCCGAAATGAGTGTTTTGGGGTATTTTCGCGGCGGCCCGTGGCCGAATTGGGCGCCGGTCCGAATTTCGGTCCGTTGAGACTGGGTTTTCGGTCGCGCCGATTAACCAGCCTTGGGCGCGTCAGGCCCGCTGGCGGCCGGTGACCCAGTCGTAGCGGACGTCGTCGTCGACTATCGGGGCTCCGGCGCGGGAGCCCACTGCGGGGAGGCCGGGCCCTGGGCTGGCCACGCACGTGACGAGTGAGCGTGCAGTTATTGACGTTTTTCTCGTGCCTTATTTACTCTTGCTTCACTAAAGGTCTGTAAAGCAGACCGCGGGTCATCAGCGCCCAGGGACGGGTGCGTGAGCGCCAGGGGTGGACATGAGCAGTGCCGAGCAGGTCACCGACGTCACCCACTCGCAGCCGCTCCGGAAGAACGCGATCGGCCTGCCCGACGTGGTCTTCACGTCCGTGACCACGATGGCGCCCGCTTCCGCCGCGGCGTTCTCGATCGCCGTCGGGGCGCTGTTCGCGGGCGGGTCGCTGGTCCTCGGCGTGATCCTCGCGCTGGTCGGCTGCATGTTCACCGCGCTGTCGATCGGGCAGATGGCGCGGCACCTGCCGTCGGCGGGCGGCATGTACACGTACATCGCGCGCGGGCTCGGCAGCAAGCTCGGCTTCCTCGCCGGCTGGGGGTTCGCGGGTGCGTATCCGCTCGTGGTGCCGCTGGTCTCGGTGCTGTTCGGGAGCATCCTCGGCAGCACGCTGCAGGCGCACTTCGGCCTGTCGTACAACGTGTGGTGGGTGATCGGCGCCGTCGTCTGCGTGGCCGTCGTCGGGGCGCTGAACTTCGTCGGCGTCCAGGTGAGCGCCCGGTTCGGCCTGATCTTCGGGTTCTTCGAGATCCTCGTCATGGTCGCGCTGTCGCTGACCCTGATCGTCGCCGCGGGAAGCCGCAACACGCTCGAGGTCTTCACCACGCACTACGCGACGGTCCCCGGCTTCAAGGGCATGTCCGGCATCGTGGGCGGGTCGGTCTACGCGATCCTGGCGTTCATCGGCTTCGACGCGGCCGCGCCGATGGCCGAGGAGACCCGCAACGCCCGGCGCAACGTGGGCCGCGCGGTCATCCTGTCCTGCCTGATCATCGGGCTGTTCTACGTGCTGACCACGTACGCTTCCACGGTCTACTTCGGGCCGGGACGCTACGGCTCGTTCTACCTCGCCGGCGGCGGCAACCCGTGGAACCTCATCGCCACCGCGGTGTGGGGCGCGGGCTGGATCGCCCTGTTCATCGCGCTGCTGAACTCCAACGCGGCGTGCAGCAACGGCGGCGGCTCGGCGGCCACCCGGGCCCAGTGGGCGATGGGGAGGATCCGGGTGCTGCCCTCGTTCTTCGGCCGCACGCATCCGCGGTTCGGATCCCCGTACGTTGCGGTGCTCATCACGTACGGTGCGGGCCTGGTGCTCACGTTGTGGCTCGGCGAGCAGTACACCCCGCTGACCGCGTTCGCGCTGATCGGCACCATCATCACCGGCGCGATCGTGCCCATCTATATCGCGGTCAACCTCGCCTGCATCGCGTTCTTCTGGCGGGAGCGGCGCAGCGAGTTCAACGTCATCAAGCACCTGCTGTTCCCGATTCTCGGCATCGTGCTGTTCGTGCCCGCGTTCTTCGCCGATCTGGGGATCAAGCTGTTCAGCTTCATCAGCCCGCTGACCTACCCGCTCAGCCTGGCCGGCATCGTGATCGGCGCCTGGTACGCCCTCGGCGTCGTGATGGTGATCTACTTCGCGCTGCGGCACCCCCGGCGGATCGCCGACACGGCCAGGGTCTTCATGGACGACGAGGATGCCGTCGAGGCCCTGCCGGCCTGAAACGCGAGGCCGCGAGGCCACGCGAGGGAATGGAGCGCGAGGTCAACGCCCACCCGGCGGTGCTGGAGTCGGCGGGCCGTAGGGCCAGCAGATCCTCGCCGACCGGCGGCCCGGCAGGCATGCCATCCGGGGTTCGTTCGGGCGCCGGATCCTCGGCCGGGATCGCGGCTTCGACATCCGCCGCGTCCCGCCGTCGGGGATCAGGGTGGCGCAGCGAAGAGAACTTGATGAAGGCGCCAGGGCGCTTTCGCGCGCACGATGCGACGGCGGGCGCGTGGTCGAATCCGGTACCCACTGCTCCGTGCTGCGTGAGGGCGGCGTGTACGCGCCGCTGTACCAGGAGCAGCTCGATGGCGGCAAGGTGCAGTGGCAGTGCAGGGCGGCGACGTCATGGCCGACGGTACCGTGCGGCACCGGCAATCACCGCCCGCGTAGCATGCGAGCTGCGCGTTCCCTACGTTCCGTCCCCTGTGGAGGCCCGGATGCCGAAACCGCCACTGCCCGAGGCCGCGATAGCCCTGCTGCGCAAGCCGAATCCGTCGGTCATCACGACCCTGCGGCAGGACGGCCAGCCGGTGTCCACGGCCA
>JASHQP010000353.1 GCA_030039095.1 Streptosporangiaceae bacterium | reverse complement strand
CGGTGACCGGACCCGGGTGGTCAGGCCCGCGACGCCGCCCGGCCCGCCGTGGCCGCCGGCCGACCCACCAGCCAGCCCGGCGGCGGACGCGGTGGACCCGTCCGGGGCGGTCGACGCCGACGAGCATTACGTCCCCCCGCCCCCGCCGCCGCTGCCGCATCTCGATCCGGTGGCGAAGGGCGCCTGGACCGGGCTGTTCGGCGGCCCGGCATACCTGCTCATCGCCACGGTCGTCGGCTGGGTCGTGCCCGGCTGGGCGGCGCTCCTGGCGATCACCGCCTTCGTCGCCGGATTCGTGGTGCTGGTGCTGCGCCTCGGCGACGGTCCGTCGCGCGGCTCGGGACCCGACAACGGGGCTGTGCTTTAACCCTCAGCCCAGGGTGCGCCGGGCCAGGTCGGCCGCGCCGATCACGCCGGCTTCGGGGCCGAGCTGCGCCAGCCGGATCTCGGCGTGCGGGCGGTAGGACCCGCCGGTCAGCGCGTCAGCGAACGCCGCGCGCGCGGGGCGGATGAGCAGATCGCCCGCTTCCGACACACCGCCGCCGATCACGAAGCAGCCCGGGTCGAGGATGGCGGCCAGCGCCGCCAGGCCCTGGCCGAGCCAGCTTCCGACGATCTCGAAACAACGCAGGGCCGCAGCGTCTCCCTCGACGGCCGCCTGGGTGACCTCGCGCCCGTTGATACCGTCGGCGGTTCCCCCGCCGAGCTGCAGCAGCCGGACCGCCCCGCCCGGCGAGCGCCTGGCAAACTCCCTGGCCTCGGCGACCAGGGCGCTCCCGCTCGCATACTGCTCCCAGCAGCCCCGGTTGCCGCACCCGCACAGCCGCCCTTCGGGTACGACGCGGTAGTGCCCGGGCTCGCCAGCGATTCCCCAGCGACCCCGGTACAGCTGGCCGTTGATCACGATCCCGGCGCCGATGCCGGTGCCGACCGCGACGAGCATGACGTGCTCGTGCCCGCGGGCGGCGCCGAGCATGGTCTCCGCCCACGCCGCGGCGTTCGCGTCGTTCTCCACCACCACGGGCAGGCCCGCGTAGTCCTCGACCCGCTGCCGCAGCGGCTCGTTGCGCCAGGCGAGGTTGGGCGCGAACAGCACGCCGGACCCGGCAACGTCGATGAATCCGGCGGCGCCGATGCCGACGGCGTCCACCTCGTGCAGGCCGGCCAGCTCGGTGACGGTCTCCCCGATCACCTTGGCCGTCAGTTCCGGGCTGCCCGATGGCGTGGCCCGCTTGAGCCTTTCGATGATGCGGCCGTCGTGGTCGACGACGCCGGCGGCGACTTTGGTGCCTCCGACGTCAATCCCGATCGTCAGGCTCATGGTCCGCCCCTTCGCGAGGCGTGCCCGCTACCGGGAACCGGTCGGCGGGGAACCGGTCGGCCGGGTATGCGTCGGCGGGGAATCCCGACCCGCGGCCCCCGCGCTGCCCCATCGACATGGCGGACTCGAACGCGGACATGGCCTCCTGCACGGCGGCGGCGACCACGTCACCCGCCCCCGCCAGCTGGCCGCCGACGGTGGGAGCGGATTCCCGGATCCGGCGGGCGGCACGGCACACCGGGCACCAGGCGCACTCGGGAGCCTCACCCGACGCATCCGGCGGCGGCTCGGTGGTGGCCACCCCCCAGACGTTTTCCCGTTCCGCCCGTCCGAACGTCCTGCGGAACTGCCCGGTGAGCTCGTCGCGGACGTTGCGGGCGCTGGACCGGATCAGCCAGCGCTGGAATTCGGCGGTCAGGTCCCGGCCCGCGTCACGGCCGGACTCACGCGCGGGCCCGCGGGACTGGCCGCCGCCGCGACCGTTCTGGCCGGGGCCGCCGGTCCCGGCGTTGTCTGGCTGCGTGCTCATCCGGCCCTCCCGATGTTCTCGGCCCGAGACTTGAGCCCCTTGAGCGCCGTGTCGATGATTGTCTTCTCCGCACGCCGCTTGAGCATCCCGGGCAGCGGTATCTTGATGCCCACGGTGAGCTCATAGGTCACCTCGGTGCGGTCGCCGCGGTCCGTCAGCTCGTAGCCCCCGGACATCTCGGAGATCACCGACCCGGGCTCGGCGAGGTCCCAGTGCACCCGCGCGTCCCCGTCCCAGTCGTAGCCGAGCACGTAGCTGTCCTTGATCACTCCGGCGTCCAGCGTGAACCGGACCCTCGCGCCCCGCCCGTCCGCCGAGGAAAGGACCTCCGCGCCGCGCACGCCGGTCGCCCACTCCGGGTACGCGGCGAAGTCGGCGATCACCGCCATGACGTCTTTGCGCGGCATCCCGACGACAATGCTCGACGTGGTCCTGTCTGCCATGCACGGAGCGTACCTCTCCGCGGGGGCCTACCACTCCAGTGCGTAGGGCGTCCCGGTGGCGCGGAAGTGGCCGACGTTGATGCACTCGGTGCGTCCTATCTTGACCCGGCTGGCCAGCGGCTGATGCACGTGCCCGAAAAGGGCGAACCGGGGCTGAGTGGTCCGCACGGCGTCGAGCAGTGCCTGGCTGCCGCGTTCCATCCGGCGGGCCACGGTATCGAACAGCAGGTCCGGCACGTCCGGGGGGATGTGCGCGCAGAGCACGTCCACCTCGCCGATGGCCGCCACCTTGGCCGCGAAGTCCTCGTCGGAGATCTCGTTCGGCGTCCGGTAGATCGTGCGCAGGCCGCCGCCGACGAAGCCGAACGACCAGCCACCGATCTCCACCCGCTCGCCGTCGAGCACGTGATGCCCGGGCCGCAGGTGCGGGGACCACATCCGCGGGATGTCGACGTTGCCGTAGGTCAGGTACGCCGGTGCGGGCAGCGCGGCGAACAGCCCCGCGTACTGCCGCGACGCCGCGGCCTCCACGTGCTCCCGCGGATCGCCGTCGAGCCCGGCCCACAGCTGCGCGGACATCTGCCTGGCCTCGTCGAACCGCTGCGCCGTGCGCAGCGCGATGAACTCCCTGGCTGCCGGGGCGCCGAACAGGTCGGGAAAGATTCCCTGGGTGTGGTCCGCGTAGTCAACGAACAGCAGCAGGTCACCCAGGCAGATCAGCGCGTCGGCGCCGTCACCGGCGGCGGCGAGCGCGTCGGCCCGGCCGTGCACATCGCTGACCACGTGCACTCTCATGCACCACACCCTAGGCAAATCCTCCTCGGTGCAGTAATACTGCGCGCCCCGGCGGCGGTATAGGTTCATGAAGATCGGGTTAGTCAGGAGGCATCGTGCGCGAGTACAGCATCCCCGCCCTGGTCGACGTCCCCGCTGCGGCGAGCCTTGCCGACGTGGTGTTCACCCGCGCCGCCAGCGATCCGCACGCGGTCGTGATCCGCAGGCTCGACGCCGGCGGTCCGGCCGGGCCAGGGCGGGAGGGCGGGCCGGGTATCTGGCGTGACGTCACGGCCGGGCAGTTCCGCGACGACGTCGCGGCCCTGGCCAAGGGCCTCGTCGCGGCCGGCGTCCGGCCCGGCGACCGGGTCGCGCTGATGTCCCGGACGCGGTACGAGTGGACCCTGGTCGACTACGCGATCTGGGCCGCCGGTGCGGTCACCGTGCCGATCTACGAGACCTCCTCGGCCGAGCAGATCGAGTGGATCCTCGGCGATTCGGGCGCGATCGCCGCGTTCGCCGAGACGCCGGCGCACGCCGAGGCGGTCCGTGCGGCAGGCGTGGCCGCCGTCGGGCACATCTGGGTGATCGATGGCCCGGACGGCGCCCTCGCCGGCCCGGACGGGGCCAGCGTCACCGACGAGCAGCTCGAGCAGCGCCGGGCCGCGCGGCACGCGGCCGACCTCGCGACGATCATCTACACGTCGGGCACCACCGGCCGCCCCAAGGGATGCGAGATCACCCACGGCAACCTGCTCTCCGACGTCAAGAACGCGGTCGCGGGGTCGCTGGAGGAGGTGTTCGAGATCGCCGGCAGCTCGACCCTGCTGTTCCTGCCGCTCGCGCACTCGTTCGCCCGGATCATCCAGGTTGGCTGCCTCGAATCCGGCGCGGTTCTCGGGCACTGGTCCGACACGGCCACGGTGGCGACCGCGCTGCCGGAGTTCCGGCCCACGTTCCTGCTCGCCGTGCCGCGGGTGTTCGAGAAGGTCTACAACACGGCGGTGCAGCAGGCGTCGGCGAGCTCCGCGAAGCGCCGGATCTTCGACGCCGCGGTGGCCACCGCGATCGCCTGGAGCCAGGCCAGCTCCGGCGGCCGCCCCCCCGGCCAGGGGCTCCGGCTGCGCCACGGGCTGTTCGACCGGCTCGTCTACGCCAAGCTCCGGGCCGCGGTGGGCGGGAAGGTGGCGTACGCGGTGTCCGGCGGCGCCCCGCTCGGCGAGCGGCTCGGCCACTTCTTCCGCGGCGCCGGCATCACGATCCTGGAGGGCTACGGGCTGACCGAGACATCGGCGGCCGCCACGGTGAACCGGCCGGGCCGCAACAAGATCGGCACCGTCGGCCTGCCGCTGCCCGGCGTCGCGATCAAGATCGCCGACGACGGCGAGATCCTGCTCCGGGGCCCGAACGTCTTCCCGGGCTACTGGCACAACGAGGCGGCGACCGCCGAGGTGCTCGACGGCGAGGGGTGGTTTAGCACCGGCGACATCGGCGGCCTGGACGACGAGGGCTTCCTGCAGGTCACCGGGCGCAAGAAGGAGCTCATCGTCACCGCGGGCGGCAAGAACGTCGCTCCCGCGGTGCTCGAGGACAGGCTCCGCGCCAATCCGCTGGTCAGCCAGTGCGTCGTGGTCGGCGACGGCCGCCCGTACATCGCCTGCCTGATCACCCTGGACGAAGAGGGCGTGACGTTCTGGCGCAAGCAGCACGGGCTCGCCGCCGACGCGGACGTGACCGGCAACCCGGAGCTGATCGCGGACATCCAGGCGGCGGTCGACGACGCCAACAAGGCGGTCTCGCGCGCCGAGTCCATCCGGCGCTTCCGCATCCTGCCGTCGGACTTCACCGAGGACAACGGATACCTCACGCCGTCGCTGAAGGTGCGAAGGAACCTGGTGATGAAGGACTTTGCCGCGGACATCGAGGCTCTGTATAACCGCCCTTAACGGGTCGCCGAGTGCCCGGTGACGCAGCGGAACGAGATTCGGTGATAGTCGCGGACGGGCTGCCAGACGATGGACAGCCCCGGCTCGGACCGCTGGTTCTCCCCGCGGGCAGGCGAGTGCGTGCGGTCCCCGCCTTGTCCAGGCCCGGGCACCGTACTGCCGGGAGTTCCCTGGCCTGGCACCCGGGCAGCACGCCCCGCTCAGCCCCGGCCTCCTGCATGCGGCGCTCTCTGCCCAAGAGCCCGCGCGGGTCGGCCTGATCCCCGCTGCGCGGCCCGCCGATGCCCTGTCCCTGGCCGGATGGACCGGCCCGAACGAGCCCGGGATCACGCTGCGGCTCGCCTCGGTGCTCCGCTCCTGGGAGGCACGGTTCGGGGCCAGGCTCTTGAAGATCGGTTCCGGAGCCGAGATACGGCTGCTCGTCGAACGCCCACCGCGCGACTTCGATGCCGCCCAGCAACTGGCTGCCGAGCACTTTGTATTCTGCGACGAGTGCGCAGGCCAGGGACCCATAGACATCTCCGAGATCGCTGCCTGCCTGGCCCACACCCCGACCTGGACCTTCTTGTGGGACTAGAGGGTGTCTCGCGGATCTTGCCATGCCGTAGTGTCGCCGGCCCGTAGCTGTCGCTCTAGCAGCAGCAACGGGCCGGCGACCCTACTGCGCCCCGCCGGGCCCCGCGGCAGGACGCCCGGAATACCTAATATGCCGGTTTTCAATGGGCCGGCTTCACCGATTCTGGTCAGCAGGCGAGTTCCGGCCTGACGCAGACGGCCTTTTTGGTGCGACCGCATTTACCTCGATCACGCCGGTCACGCCGGTCCGGCCAGGATCGCCATGAGCCGGTCGGTGACCAGTTCCCAGCGCCACTCGCGGTCGACCCAGGCGGCGCCCTTCTCCCCCATCGCGCGCGCACCGGCCGGGTCGGCGAGCAGCCCGGAGACGCGGTCGGCGACGGCTGCCACGTCGCGCCCTGGCACCACGTAGCCGGTCTCGCCGGGCACGATCGCGTCAGGCGCTCCGCCCGAGTCGCCGCCCACGACCGGCAGCCCGGACGCCGAAGCCTCGAGGTAGACGATCCCGAGCCCTTCTACGTCCAGGCCGGCGCGGCGGGTACGGCACGGCATCGCGAACACGTCCCCGGCGTCGTAATAGGCCGGCAGGTCGGCTGCTGGCACCGGACCGGTGAACACCACCGAGCCGGCGGCCCCGGCCTGCTGAGCAAGCCGGCCGAGCTTCGCCCGGTACGGCCCGTCGCCGACCAGCAGCAGCGCCGGGGCGTCACTGGCCGTGGCGAGCACCCGTGGCCAGGCCCGGATCAGCGTGTCCTGGCCCTTGCGCGGAACCATCCGCGACACACAGACGACGACGGGGCGGCCGCCGAGGCCGAGCCTCTTCCTGATCGCGTCACCCCCCGCGCCGGGCCGGAACGAGGCGTTGTCCACCCCTGGCGCAAGCCGCACCATGCGCGCGGCCGCCTCCGCTGACAGCGCCCGCGCCAGCCTGACCCGGAAGTACTCGCCCAGGTAGGTGAGCACGTCCACCTCGTCGCCGATCCGGCGCAGCAGCGCGCGGGCCCCGGGCAGCGCCGCCCAGCCCGCCTCGTGGCCGTGGGTGATCGCGACGATCCGGCGGGCGCCAGCCCGGCGTAGCGACGGGGCCAGCAGCCCCAGCGGCGCCGCGGCGCCGAACAGGACCGTGTCGCAGCCGTGCTCACGCAGCAGCCGGGCCGCACGCCTGGCCACGGACGGCACCGGCAGCATCAGTGAGGTCGGGTGCCTGATCACCGGGAACGGCTGGCGGGCGTCGAACTCGGCGGCGCCGTCCCAGCGCGGCGCGTACACGACGACGGACCCCGCGGGCAGCCGCGTGGTGAGCGCGTGCACGAACGACTGGATCCCGCCGCGGCGCGGCGGGAAGTCGTTGCTGACGATCAGGACCTTGGGCACGGGTCTTATCGCCCCGCCCTGTGCCACTCTCGCCCCGCCCTGGCCCGCCTCACCCGACCCTCCCCTGGCCCTGCGGCTATGCGGAGGGCCAGCAGCAGAGTCTACGGCCGGACGGCTCCGTCGAAGTTCTCCTGGTACCAGCCGGTGAACGCGACTTCCTGGACATCCTCGCCCGTTTGCGGCGCGTCTATCAGCATGTTGTTACCCACGTAGATTCCGACATGCCCGTCACCGAGGAACTCCAGGATGTCGCCGGGCTCGAGGTCGGATTCCGGCACCGCGGGCAGGTCGGCCTGCTCCTCGCTGGTGCGCGGGATCGCAACACCGGCGGCCGCCCAGGCGGCCTGGGTCAGGCCGGAGCAGTCGTACCCGTCCTGGCATGGACCGGTGCCGCCGAACACGTACGGGCAGCCGATCTTGGAGAAGGCGAACGCCACGGCCTTTTCCCCCTGCGTGACGTCCGGCAGCGGGTCGGGTGCGCCGATGCTGCCGCCGGTCGAAGCGCCGCCGCCGGGGCCGGTGCCGGCCAGATCGGCTGGGGAGAGCTGGTTGACCAGCGCCTGCTGCTTGCTGATCAGCTTGTTGAGCGAGGCCTTCTGCGCTGCCAGCTTGCCCTTGAGCTGGAGGATGCCGTCCCTGACCCGGCGCGTGGCCGACTGCGCGTTTTCGAGCTGGCGGGCCGCGGTGAGGAACGCGCTCATCTCGGCACTGTTGTCCGACGACAGCTCCAGCAGGATCGAGGACTGGTCCAGGATCTTCTGCGGGTTGTCGGAGGTGAGCAGCGCCTCCGGGGTGTCGATGCCGCCGGTCTCGTACGCTTCGGCGGCGATCTGCGCGACCTCGGCCCGCATCGACTTGAACCGGTTCTGGTAGCGCGCAGCGGCCGTGTTCGCGAGCGCGAGCTGCTGGTTGGCCGAGGAGAGCTGCTGCTGTATCTGGTCGTACCGCTGGTCGAGCTGCTGCAGCTGGTTGTTCAGCTTGTCGAGCTTCGCCTGGGCCTGGGCGACGGTTGGCTGCGGCGCCGCGGACGCAGCGCCGCTGGCCATCACGAGCGCGCCGACGGCGACCAGCGCGAACGACACGGCGACGCCGCGGCTCCGCCAGGTGCGCAGGACGCTGAACGAGCGGAAGACACGGGCAAGAGCACTACTCAATGACCGCGTACCCACGTGCGTGACACGCTCCTTCTTCCACTGTCCGCCTACCGGGTGAGCTGACGGGTTCGGGCTGTGGAAGCGCGCCCTACGGTCCGGCCCACCACGGCGGGCCGATCCGATTCACCCCTGGAGCATCCCCTGGCGTGCGCCCGGTGGTCCTCCGGTGGTTCCCCGGCTCTCCAGCCGGCCCGGGGGCCAGCGGCGGAGACTCGGCGGCGGCCGATCACCGTCGCCATTGCGGCGACTGCTGAGTGATGCGGCTCGCTGCCTGACACTAGTGATATCGAGGTGGTGTATTCAACCACTTCGCGCACTCTCGCATCGGCCGTTTTGTGAGCCATGCATGCCCGCGGGTGCGGCGTGACCTCGTGCGGCGCGCCTGAAGCAGAACTGTCGGCGGGTGGTTCTACGGTGATCATGTGACCATTCCCGAGCCTGCCACGCCGGTCGCGGAACTCGACCGAACCGGTTTCGTGATCGTCGATGTGGAGACCACGGGATGGCTCCCTGAGCACGCGGGCATTACCGAGATCGCCGCGGTGCGGATCGGCGGCGGCCAGCCGCGTGCCGAGTTCTCCGCGCTGGTCAACCCGGGCCACCCGATTCCAGCCGACATCGTGGCGCTCACCGGCATCACCGACGCGATGGTCAGCCAGGCGCCGGGAATCGCCGCGGTGCTGCCCGGTTTTCTCGCGTTCGCCGACGGCTGCGTACTGACCGCGCACAACGCGCCCTTCGACGTCGGCTTCCTCACCGCGGCGTGCGGGAGCAGCCGCATCGCCTGGCCGGGGTTCCCGGTGCTGGATACCGCGGCGCTGGCCCGCTCGGTGCTGGGCGAGGCCGAGGTCCCCGACTGCAAGCTGGCGACGCTGGCCAGCTTCTTCGGCGCCGGCACCGAGCCCCGGCATCGTGCCCTTGACGACGCCCGGGCAACCGCCGACGTGCTCCAGGCCCTGCTCGCCCGGCTTGCCGGGCAAGGGGTGCATACGTTCGCCGAGATCAGTGCCTGGGCCGAGGCGGGCAGCGTCCGGGGCGGTACGCTACTGGCGCATCCGGGGCTGCGGGCGCCCGGCGGGCGCAGGAGGCGGCAGTGGTCACAGCTATCGTTCTGGTCAGGGCTGATGTCGCGCGCATTCCGGAGACGGCCGAGGCGATCGCGCAGATAGCGGAGGTCTCCGAGGTCTACTCCGTGACCGGCGAGTTCGACCTCGTGGCCATGGTCAGGGTCCGCTCACACGACGAGCTCGCCGACGTCATCCCCGGCAACCTGAACCGGGTCGACGGCGTGCTCCACACCGAGACCCACATCGCGTTCCGGACCTACTCACGGCACGACCTCGAGGCCGCGTTCGCGATCGGCTACTCCGAAGAGGGGTGACGTCCCGCTCGCCGGGAAGCCATCGGCCCGCTCAGCGCCCCGCCAGCCGGCGGCTGGCCGCCACCCAGCGCTCCAGCAGATCCTGGGCGGCGCCGGAGTCCACCGCGCTCGCCGCCCTCGCGTAGCCGTCGGCCAGCGCCGCCTGCAGCTGGTCCGGGCCGGTGACACCGGCCTCGGCGGCCAGCGCCGCAGCCGCGTTGAGCAGCACAGTGTCCCGCACCGGCCCCTGCTCGCCGCCGAGCACCGCGCGGGCCACCCCGGCGTTGTGCGCAGGGTCGCCACCGCGCAGGTCCTCGGGCGCCGACCGGGCGATCCCGAGCGCGGCGGGATCGAACGAGGTCTGGCTCACCGTGCCGCCGTGCACCAGCCACACGGTCGACCGGCCGGTCGTGGTGAGCTCGTCCAGCCCATCGTCGCCGTGGAACACGAGCGCCGAGCAGCCCCGGCCGGCCAGCACGCCCGCGATCACCGAGCCCATGCGGGGGTCGGCCACGCCGATCGCCTGCGCCCCGGGCCTGGCCGGGTTCGCCACCGGGCCGATGAAGTTGAACACGGTGGGCACGCCGAGCTCCCGCCGCGGCACGGCGGTGTGGCGCAGCGCCGGGTGATACAGCGCCGCGAACAGGAACACCACCCCGGTCTCCGCCATCAGCCGCTCGGTGGCCTCGGGCGGCAGGTCGATCACCACGCCGAGCGCCTCGAGCAGGTCGGCGGTGCCGCATGCGGACGAAGCGGCGCGGTTCCCGTGCTTCGCCATCCTGGCGCCGGCCGCGGCGGCGACGATCGTGCCCATCGTCGAGATGTTGACGGTTTGCGCCCCGTCACCGCCGGTGCCGACCAGGTCGACGATGGGGCCAGGGATGCTGACCGGCGTGGCCCGCGCGAGCATCGTCTCGGCCAGCCCGGTGAGCTCGGCAGGCGTTTCGCCCTTCATCCGCAGCGCGACGCCGAACCCAGCGATCTGGGCGGGCGTCGCCGCGCCCTCCATGATCTCGTTCATCGCCCATGCGGTTTCGTCGGCGCTGAGGGTCTCCCCCTTGATGAGCGCGCCGATCAGGGCCGGCCAGGCGGTGCGGGAATCCACGCCGTTCCTCAGTTCTTGGCCACGGCGGTACCCGCTGCGCGCTGGCGCATCAGGCCGGCCAGGGCCTGCGCGAGCACGGCGGGCTCGATCGGGTGGCTCACCACTGCATCCGCCAGCGACCAGGTGGCGAGCCAGCCGTCGTCGGCGCGCCCGATGATCAGCAGCGCCGGCGGGCAGTTGAAGACCTCGTCCTTGGCCTGCCGGCACACGCCCATGCCGCCGGCCGGCTGAGCCTCGCCGTCGAGCACCATGACGTCGGCGCCGCCGCCGTCGAGCAGCCGGATCAGCGCGGGGTGCGTGGCGACCTCGATCACCTCGGCCTCGGGAACATCCGGGGCCGGCCGGCGCCCGATTGCGAGCCTTACCCGGGCCCGGGTGTCCGCGTCATGGCTGTATACAACGACCTTCATGAAACTGGATGCTACCGACCCGGGGGGTCGGGCGTGCACCGCCTACGCGGTGTCGTAATAATAAGCCCCGTGGCCACAGCAACGACCGACACAACCCCACGGACGCCGACCAGCAGACCGAGCCTGGTCAGCGTCGGGACCATTGTCTGGCTCTCCTCGGAGCTGATGTTCTTCGCGGCGCTGTTCGCCATGTACTTCACGGTCCGCTCGGTGGACAAGGGCCTGGGCGAGCCCTGGCCGCAGGCGCACTTCGACCTCGGGCTGGAAACAGCGATCACGATCATTCTGCTGCTCTCCAGCGTCACCTGCCAGTTGGGGGTCTTTGCCGCCGAGCGCGGCCAGGTGCGGCGCACGGCAGGGATCTGGAACGTGGCGCGCTGGGGTCTGCGCGAGTGGTACGTGCTGACCTGGCTGATGGGTTTCGCGTTCCTTGTGGGCCAGGTCTATGACTACAACGACCTGGTAACGAAGCAGCACCTGACGATCTTCTCGAGCAACTTCGGCTCGGTTTTCTACATCCCCACCGGATTCCACGGCCTTCACGTGGCCGGCGGGCTCGTCGCGTTCATGTTTCTTCTTGGCCGCACGTTCACCGCCAAGAAGTTCACGCATGAGCAGCAGGTCAGCGCCATCGTCGTGTCGTACTACTGGCACTTCGTCGACGTCGTGTGGATAGGCCTGTACAGCACGATTTTCCTGATTCACTAATCGGAGACTGGGGACTGCAGTGAGCTGGATCACCGCAAGGCGAAGGCGGCCGGTCGCCGGCTACGCCGTCGTCCTGCTCGGGCTGATCCTGGTGGGCGCGATATACGCGGTCATCACCGGGAGCGGCGAGTCGTCGGCGTCCACGACGCCCAGCGCGTCGCGGGCGCAGATCCTCAAGGGCCAGCAGATCTTCCAGCTGACGTGCGCCACCTGCCACGGCCTCGAGGCCCAGGGCACCGCGGTCGCGCCGAGCCTGATCGGCGTCGGGTCGGCCGCGGTCGACTTCCAGGTCAGCACCGGCCGGATGCCGGCCAAGGAAATCGGTGCCGAGAACGGCCGCAAGCCGCCGCAGCTGAACCCGACGCAGACTCGCGATGTCGCCGCGTACATCGCATCGCTGGCCGGCGGCCCGGCGATCCCGACCCCGGCCGAGGTGAGCACGTCCGGCGCCGACGCGGGACTCGGCCAGCAGCTGTTCACCGCCGACTGCGCGCAGTGCCACAACTTCGACGGAGCGGGCGGCGCGCTGACCGACGGCAAGTACGCGCCCCCGCTCACCCAGGCGACCCCCACCCAGATCTACGAGGCCATGCTGACCGGCCCGGAGGCGATGCCGGTCTTCAACAACACCACGATCACGCCGAACGAGAAGCGCGACATCATCGCGTACGTGACCTCGACCCGGACCCTGCCCAACCCCGGCGGATTCAGCCTGGGCCGGATCGGGCCGGTCACCGAGGGCCTGGTCGCGTTCCTCGGCCTGCTGTTCTTCATGGTGCTCGCCGCGATGTGGATAACCGCAAAACACAGGAAGACCGCTGATGAGTGATCCCAGCACCCCTGACGGCACGCCAGGGCTGCCCGACGAGCCGGCCGACGCACCTGACGTTCCCGCCGGCCCACACCGCGTCATCGGCACGCCGTCGCCCGCCGTGGCGCGGACGATGCTCGGCGAGCGGTCCGGTGACGGCGCGGCTGGCGACGGCCCCCTGCCCGTGGTCAGGGAACTGCCGGAAGACCCGCCGGATCTCCGGCGCGCGAAGAATGCCGAGCGCCTCGTCGCGGTGCTGTTCATCCTGTCGCTCCTGGCCAGCGTCGGGTTCATCGCCGCGTACGTCGGCCTCGAGGTGGGCACGGTCGATTCGACGCTGCGCTCCAACCTGGCCCTCGGCCTGTCGATGTCGGTGGCGTTCCTCGCCGTGGCCGTCGGCGCCGTGATCTGGGTCCGGCACATCATGCCCCCGGTGGAACTCACCGAGCAGCGGCACCCGCTTGCTTCCACGGACGAGAATCGGGCCGCGTTCAAGGAAACCTTCACCGAGGGCGCGGAGGCCAGCCAGTTCGTGAAGCGGCCGCTGCTGCGGCGCACGCTGATCGCCGCGACCGTCCCGCTCGCCGTCGCCCCGGTCGTACTGCTGCGCGACATGGGCCCGCTGCCGGGAACAACGCTTCGCCACACGGTCTGGCGCAGGGGCCTGCGGCTGATCACGTACGGGGCCAACACCCCGATCAGGCCCGGCGACTTCAGCTCGCCCGGCGGCATGGTCACGGTGATCCCCGAGGGCTATCAGGACGACCCGGACGCGCTGGCCGCGGCCACCGCGATCATCATCAAGTTCCAGCCGGGCGTGCTGCAGCCGCCAACGGTCATGAACTGGACAGTCGACGACATCGTCTGCTATTCGAAGATCTGCACCCACGTCGGCTGCCCGGCGGCCCTGTACGAGCAGACCACGCACCACATCCTCTGCCCGTGCCACCAGTCGACCTTCAACGCGCCGAAGGGCGCCACGGTGCTCTTCGGCCCGGCGCCGCGACCGCTGCCGCAGCTGCCGCTCACCACCGACGCCGATGGCTACCTGGTCGCGGCCAGCGACTTCCACGAGCCGGTCGGCCCGAGTTTCTTCGAGCGGGGATGAGGCTGCGATGAGTGTCGACCGGGCGCTTGACGGCGTCGGCAGGGCGCTGGACGACAGGTTCCACGGTGCCAGGGGCGTCCGGGTGCTGCTGCGCAAGGTCTTCCCGGACCACTGGACGTTCCTGCTGGGCGAGATCGCGCTGTACTCGTTCATCATCTTGCTACTGACCGGGACGTTCCTGACGCTGTTCTTCCAGCCGAGCATGACCGACGTCGTGTACCACGGCAGCTACCACAACCTGGACGGCGTCCGGATGAGCGAGGCATACGCCTCGACCCTGAACATCAGCTTCGACGTCCGCGGCGGCCTGCTGATGCGGCAGATCCACCACTGGGCCGCCGACCTCTTCATGGCTGCGATCTTCGCGCACATGCTGCGGATCTTCTTCACCGGCGCGTACCGCAAGCCGCGCGAGGCGAACTGGCTGATCGGGATCATCATGCTGACCCTGGGCATGCTCGAAGGGCTGTTCGGCTACTCGCTGCCCGACGACCTGCTGTCCGGCACCGGGCTGCGGATCCTCGAGGGCGTGATGCTGTCGATCCCCGTGGTCGGCACCTACCTGACGTTCTTCCTGTTCGGCGGGCCGTTCCCGGGCAACGACATCATTCCCAGGCTGTACATCATCCACGTGCTGCTGATCCCGGGGCTGCTGCTCGCGCTGATCAGTGCCCACCTGTTCATCATGATCTTCCAGAAGCACACGCAGATGCCCGGCAAGGGCCACACGAACACGAACGTGGTCGGCCAGCCGATGTACCCGTACTTCATGGCCAAGACCGGTGCGTTCTTCTTCTTCACGTTCGCCGCGCTGGCGATCGCGGCGACGTTCGTGCAGATCAACCCCATCTGGCTGTACGGGCCGTACACGCCGGTCGGGATCTCCGCGGGCTCGCAGCCGGACTTCTACATGGGGTTCCTCGAGGGGACCCTGCGGATGTTCCCGAGCTGGACGTGGGACGCGTGGGGCCAC
>JASHQP010000352.1 GCA_030039095.1 Streptosporangiaceae bacterium | reverse complement strand
GCGCCCCGAGCGCGACTCGAACGCGCGACCTACTGCTTAGGAGGCAGTTGCTCTATCCGCTGAGCTATCGGGGCCAACCTGGCCAGGGCCAAACCTGCTGGCGACCCAAGCCTAACCGGTCAGCAGCGATCCCGCCGCTCACCGAGGCGCGGCGCTGGGCCAGTCCTCGGAAGCCTGGGGCTGTGAGCCGGCGCCGCCGCCGTGCGCAGGTGCGCTGCGTAGGCATACCGCCATGCAGCACAGCACGATCCCCGCGGTCACCGGGACGGCCCAGGTGATGTGCTCGCCGAGCAGCAGCACCGACCAGCCGACGGCCAGGAAGGTCTGGGCGAGGTTGAGCTGGCCGATCCGCGCGGTGCCTCCGGCTGCCAGGCCTCGATACCAGGCCAGTGAGGCCACGAACATGCTGATGACGCCGACGTAGGCAAGGCCGACCCACGCAGAGGCGGAAATCGGGGTTTCGGGACGCGTCAGCGCCCCAGCGAGCAGCAGTGGCACTGCCGCCGGAACCAGCAGAATCATCGCCCAGCACAGCGCGGCGGTGGCTCCGATGCGCCTGGACACCCGGGCGCCTTCGACATATCCGACGGCGCAGGAGAGCACAGCCGCAGCCAGCCACAGGTCTTCGGTGCGAGCAGCGATGCCACCGCCGGTCAGCAGGTCATAGCCGATCACTGCGGCCAGGCCGGTCAGGCAGGCGAGCCAGAACACGAACGGCAGGCGCTCTCGATTCCGGGCAGCCGCGAGAACCGCCGTGGCAGCCGGGATCAGGGCGATGTCCACGGCTACGTGGCTGGCGGGGACCCTCTGCACCGCCAAAGCGAGAAAGAGCGGGTAGCCGACGGCAAGCCCGAGGCCCATCGCGAGCAGGGCCGCGACGTGGCGGCGGCCGGGCCAGCGCAGACGACCGCCGATCGCCAGCGTGACCGCGCCCAGCACCGCGGCGATGACGACCCGCGCGAATGTAAGCGTGACCGGGCCGAACACCGGCGCCGCGACGCGCGTGGCCGGTGCCGTGCCGCTGAAGCCGACAACACCCGCTGCGCCGAGCAGCAGCCCATCGGTCCACCGGGCTCGCGGACCACGCGATGAAGCCGGGGTGGCCACGGCGAGGCTGGCAGGGGGCCTCTGTCCGCCGCCTGTCACGGCCGCGCCGGTTCCGGCGTTGCGTCGTGAGGCAGATCAGTCCGGGAGCGGTGTTTGCGCACGTGCTCGCGGTTGCCACAGCGGTTCATCGCGCACCAGCGCCTGATGCCGGATCTGGAAGTGTCGACGAACAAGAACGCGCAGTCCGCGGCCGCACACTCGCGTATCCGGCCTGACCATGGGCCGGAGATCAGCTCGATCGCGTCCCGTGACACGGCAGACAGCGCGGCCGTGAGCGGTTCGCCGGCGTCATGGCGCAACTCGCCCCGCGGGCCAAGGCTCGGTATGCGGCAGGGGTGACGAGCGGCCGCGTTCACCGTGGCCACGTCGCGGGCAGGCAGCCGGGCGCCACGGATATGCGCACTGAGCAGCCCGTAGATGGCCTCCCGCAGCCTGCGGGCTTCCGCCACGTCTGCCTCGGTCGGCGGGTGCGGGCCTTGCCCTAGTCCGGCTTCGTAGCGCCAGCGCGCCAGATCGGCCGGCGAACGCAACTGCTCGACGGGTCGCGTGTGCCGCCACAGCAGAGTCGAGCAGAGGTCCAGGCTGATCCGGCCCGCCCGGAACCGGAACGCATCGCCGTCAGCCGTCCTCGCCGCCCTGCTGCCACCCACGGCCCTCACTGTAATAGGTTCAACCCATTACATCAACGCAAAAGTTCGCGAGATGCGGAGCGAGAGTGGCACCAGGTGCTTTGTGGTCGCGCGGGGCTGGCAGAACAGCCGCCAGCGTCCGCAAACTGCGCCGGAAGGTCACGGGGGCGCGTGGCCGAGAGAGGGGCGCGTGGCCGAGAGAGGGGCGCAGGGCCGAGAGAGGGGCGCAGGGCCGAGAGAGGGGCGCGGGGCCGAGAGAGGGGCGCGGGTGTCAGGGGTGGTCGAAGGGGAGCGTGATGCCGTCAAGGGCGTGCGGGCAGGGGCAGGCGCGGTCGCCGGGCAGGTCGGCGATGACCTTCATGAGCACGTCCCTGAGCCGGCCGATGTTCTCGGCGAACACCCGGAACACCTCGGCCTGGGTGACCCCCTCGCCCTCCTCGATCCCCGCGTCGGTGTCGGTGACCAGGGCGATCGTCGTGTAGCAGAGCGCAAGCTCGCGGGCCAGAACGGCCTCGGGCAGACCGGTCATGCCGACCAGGGTCCAGCCTTGCGCGGCGTACCAGCGTGACTCGGCCCGGGTCGAGAACCGCGGGCCCTCGATGATCACGAGCGTGCCATCCTCCACCGGCTCCCATCCCAGGGACCGGGAGGCGGCGATCGCGGTGGACCGGCCGACCGGGCAGTACGGGTCGGCGAACGGGACGTGCACCGCGCTGCCGTCGTCGTAGAACGTCTGCACCCGGCCCGAGGTCCGGTCCGCGAGCTGGTCGGGCACGGCCAGCGTTCCGGGGCCGTAGCTCGTGGTCAGCGAGCCCACGGCGCTGGGCGCGAGCACCTGGCGGACGCCGACGGAGCGCAGCGCCCACAGGTTCGCGCGGTACGGGATGCGGTGCGGCGGGTACCGGTGACCGCGGCCGTGCCGCGGGACGAACGCGACCCGGCGGCCGGCGGCCTCCCCGATGGTCAGCGGATCGCTCGGGAGGCCGAACGGCGTCTCGACCACCATTTCCTCGGAGCCGTCGAGGAACTCATACAGTCCGGAACCGCCGATGACGCCGATGCTGGCCAGATCCCCGGCCACGGCAGGTCAGGCGACCTTCGAGCCCGACGAAGACGAGGAGGAAGAAGAAGAAGAAGACGAGGAGGAGGAGGAGGAGGCTTTCTCCCCGGACTTCTTGTCGCCGTTGCTGGAGGACTTGTCGCTCGACGAGGTTGTGGCGTCGGCCTTCTTGCCGTCCGACGAGCCGTTCGCCGAGGCGCCGGCGGGCTCGGAGCTCTTCTGGCTGGCGCGGCTGTCGGTCCGGTAGAAGCCGGATCCCTTGAACACAATGCCGACCGGGGAGAAGACCTTGCGCAGCTTGCCACCGCATGTCGGGCACACCGTCAGCGGGTCGTCAGTGAACTTCTGCACCACTTCGAGCCGATCTGCGCAATCGGTGCAGGCGTACTGATACGTCGGCACAGTTCCTCCCTCTGCGGCTAGCACTCGCCGCGTGCAACTGCTAAATGGTAGCAACAGCTAGCGGAGCCTGGTGATTCCTTCGCCCGGCCGTGCCGCCATCCGCACCGGCTGGTCGAGCGGGCCGGCCGGAACCTCGCCGAGCAGCTCGTCGTCGTAGATCAGCGCGATCGTGGGAATCGCCGGGCCGACCCGGGCCAGCGCGCGGTCGTAGGACCCGCCGCCCCGGCCGAGCCGCATGCCGCCGCGGTCCACGGCCAGCGCCGGCACGATCACCAGGTCGGCGCTGGTTATTGCCGGCACGCCACGCGGCGGCTCGGTCGGCTCGAGGAGACCGCGCGGTCCCGGGCCCAGCGAGTCCGGCCCCTCGTACGAGGCCCAGTCCAGGTCGCTGTCGCCGCGCAGCAGCGGCAGCAGAACATACGTCCCGCGCTTCCAGAGCGCGAAGATCAGCCCCCGGGTGCCGGGCTCGCTGCCCACCGACACATAGGCGGCCACAGTCCCCGCCATCTGGATCTCCGGCAGCGAAAGCACGGCGTCCCGGAGCGAGTGGGCCGAGGCGTCCCGTTCCGGGCGGTTAATCTTGTTACGATTTGTGAGCAGTTGACGCCGCAGCGCCATCTTACGGGACCGCAGCGCGACCTCATCGGGGTCGGTGCGGTCCACTGGGTCCTCCGGGATGAGGTTAGGGTTCTCAGCATGGCCGAACAAACAGCCACTGCCAAGGAAGAGATCACCAAGGCCGTCATTCCCGCCGCGGGCCTGGGAACCCGGTTCCTGCCCGTGACCAAGGCGACGCCCAAGGAGATGCTGCCGGTCGTCGACACCCCGGCGATCCAGTACGTGGTCGAGGAGGCCGTGTCGGCCGGGCTGCACGACGTGCTCATGATCACCGGCCGGGGCAAGGTCTCGATCGAGAACTACTTCGACCGCAACCGCGAGCTCGAGGATGTGCTCGGGGCCAAGGGCGACGAGGAGGGGCTGCGGCTGATCCGCGCCTCCAGCGAGCTCGCGGACATGTACTACGTCCGCCAGGGGGCGCCCAAGGGCCTCGGTCACGCCGTCCTGTGTGCCGCCGAGCACGTCGGGGACGCGCCGTTCGCCGTGCTGCTGGGCGATGACCTGATCGACGCCCGCGACCCGCTGCTGCGCCGCATGATCGAGGTCCGCAGGCGGTACGGGGGCAGCATCGTCGCGCTGATGGAGGTCGACCCGGACCAGGTGTCCGCCTACGGGGTCGCGGTGATCAAGCCGACCGAGGAGGAGGACGTGGTGGCCGTCACCGACCTCGTCGAGAAGCCGGCCAAGGAGGAAGCGCCGTCCAACTGGATCGTCATCGGGCGCTATGTCTGCGATCCGGCGATCTTCGACGTGCTGCGCGATACCCCGCCGGGCCGGGGCGGTGAGATCCAGCTCACCGACGCGCTGCGGACGCTGGCCATGGATGACCGGGGCGCCTCGCGCGACGGGGGCGGCGTGCACGGCGTGCTGTTCCGCGGCCGCCGCTACGACACCGGAAACAAGCTCGACTACCTGCGCACCCAGATCCAGTACGCGTGCGACCGCGCGGACATCGCCCCGGAGTTCGTGCCCTGGCTGCGCAGCTACCTGGACGGTCTGCGATGAGCGTTGCCGAGCACACCGGGCACGCCGCATTGCAGTCCGTGGACAGCTACCTGGACGAGGTGCTCTCCGCGGTCCGGCCGCTGCCGCCGCGCGAACTCCGGCTCGACGAGGCCAGCGGTGCGGTGCTCGCCGAGGACGTCACCGCGGCCTGGGCGCTGCCACCGTTCGACAACTCGGCCATGGACGGGTACGCGGTCCTGGCCGCCGACGTCGCCGCGGCCACGCCGGAGCGGCCGGTCAGGCTGCCGGTACGCGGCGAGGTCCCGGCCGGCGACACCCGGCCGCACCACCTCGAGCCGGGGACCTGCCTGCGGATCATGACCGGCGCGCCGCTCCCGTCCGGCGCGGACGCCGTCGTCCCGGTGGAGCTGACCGATGGCGGCAGCGCGCACGTCACGATCAGCCACGCCCCCGAGCCCGGGAACTCGGTCCGGCGGGCCGGCGGCGACGCGGCTGCAGGCGATGTGCTGCTGACGGCGGGAACGCGGGTAGGCCCGGTGCAGCTAGCTCTGCTCGCCGCCTCCGGCCGCGGCACCGTCACCGCCCGCCCCAGCCCGCGGATCACCGTGATGTCGACCGGGGACGAGCTCATCGAGCCCGGCCAGCCGGTCCAGCCCGGCCAGATCTGGGAGTCCAACAGCCGCATGCTGGCCGCGGCCGCACATCAGGCCGGCTACCTCGCCCGGCGCCACGCGGTCGTCCCGGACGAAAAGGCGGCGGTCCTGGCCGCGATCGAGGAGACGCTGGCCGACACCGACCTGCTGGTCACCACCGGCGGGGTCAGCATGGGCGGCGAGCACGACATCGTCAAGGCGGCCCTCAGCGACCTCGGCACTGTCGCGTTCCGCAAGATCGCGATGCAGCCGGGCATGCCGCAGGGCTTCGGCATGGTTGGCCCCGCGAGCACCCCGATCTTCACCCTGCCGGGAAACCCGGTCAGCGCGTACGTGTCGTTTCAGCTGTTCGTGCGGCCAGCGGCCAGCGCTCTTCAAGATTTCGGGCCGGAACGTCTCGCCGCCATCTCGGCCGAGCTGGCCGCGCCGGTCCGGTCACCGGCCGGGCGCAGGTCGTACCTCCGGGGGGTGCTCGATGCGGCCGGGACGGTAGCCGCGGTGTCTGGCCAGTCGTCGCACCAGCTCGCGTCGCTGGCCAGGGCGAACGCCCTGATCATCGTGCCCGAGCCCGCGACGGAGCTGCCCGCGGGCGCGACCGTCGAGGTGCTGGTGCTGCCGTGACCGGCCGGTCTGGCTCCGGGCCCGCGCTCACGCACATCGACGCCGCGGGGCAGGCCCGCATGGTCGACGTGTCGGCCAAGGAGGTGACCGCCCGGGCCGCAACCGCCTCCGGGCGGGTCCTGCTCTCCCCCGCCGCCGTGGCCGCGCTGCGCGAGGGCACCGTGCCCAAGGGCGACGCGCTGGCGGTCGCGCGGATCGCCGGGATCCAGGGCGCCAAGCGCACCCCGGACCTGATCCCGCTCTGCCACCCGATCGGGCTGCACGGGGTGACCGTTGACCTCTCCGTCGCTGACGACGGGGTGCAGATCACCGCCACGGCGCGGACGGCCGACCGGACCGGGGTGGAGATGGAGGCGCTGACCGCGGTTTCGGTGGCCGCGCTGGCGCTCATCGACATGGTCAAGGCCGTCGACCCTGCGGCGGTCATCAGCGATGTGCGCGTCGAGGAGAAGACCGGCGGCAAGACCGGGCCCTGGCGGCGGGAATCATGATCAGGGCACTCGCGATCACGGTCTCCAACCGCGCATCCGCCGGGGTCTACGCCGACCGCTCGGGACCGGTGCTCGCCGAGTTGCTGCAGGCAGCCGGGTGCGAGGTCGACGGACCGCAGGTGGTGCCGGACGGCGACCCTGTGGAGAAGGCACTCCGGGACGGGGTCGAGGCCGGGTACGACGTGATCGTCACCACCGGCGGCACCGGGCTGACGCCACTCGACCTGACGCCCGAGATGACCAGGAGGGTGATCGACCGCGAGGTTCCCGGCATCGCGGACGCGATCCGGTGGGAGGGCGACGCGGCCGGTGTTCCGGCGGCCATCCTCTCCCGGGGTGTGGCCGGCCTGGCCGGGCAGACACTGATCATCAATTTGCCCGGGTCGACGGGCGGTGTCCGCGATGGCATGGCGGTGCTGGCCCGGGTGCTCCCGCACGCCATTGACCAGGCACGCGGCGGGGATCACCCCCGTGAGGACTGAATCACGAGAGGCTGCCCGGGCATATCTCGTGTGTATTGGTTAGTTTGCCTAATGGCGAACTGGACCCTAGCAAGGGAATGATGGTGCCGTGGGACGCATGCGCGGCTGGCCGGCCACACTGACCGAGCCCGACCTTCTCGACCTGCCTGTCGCCCTGCGCCCGGTCCGCGTGAAGGACGCCGCGACCTGGCGCGATACCAGGGTGCGCAACGCGGCCTGGCTCCGGGCCTGGGAGCCGACCAATCCCGAGACGCCGCTGTACCGCTCCAGCCTCGGCCCGTACGTCTCGATGGCACGCACCATGCGCCGGGAGGCGCGGCAGGGCCTGACGATCCCCTGGGTCGTGACGTTCGGCAACAGGTTCGCCGGCCAGCTCACCGTGGGCAGCATCGTGTGGGGCTCGGCCCGGTCCGCGCAGGTGGGCTACTGGATCGACGAGGCCTGCGCGGGCCGGGGCATCATCCCGACGGCCCTGGCCATGGCCATGGACCACTGCTTCTTCGTCGTCGGCCTGCACCGGGTCGAGGCCACGATCCGGCCGGAGAACCACGCCAGCCGGCGGGTGGTGGAAAAGCTCGGCTTCCGCGAGGAGGGCCTGCGCCGGCGCAGCCTGCACATCGACGGCGCGTGGCGCGATCACCTCTGCTACGCGATGACGTCCGAGGACGCGGCGGGTGGCCTCATGGCCCGCTGGCGCCGCATTTCCGCGTCCCAGTCGCGCACCGGCTGAATTCGATATCGTCGCTGCGCAATCTTGGCCCCGCGGCGATCTCGCGACACACCGGGCCGAATGCTCGTCAAAGCGGACCTTGACCTTTACCGTGCGTGACGTGAGCACGCCCGTGATTTTTTCATGCCCGCGCCCGGTGACCCGGCCAGCGGGCACCGGCACGGGCGCGGGGTAAGCCAGTGAGCAGCGCCATTCTCTATCTCGCGATCGTCGCCATCTGGGCGTGCGTTCTCGTTCCCCGCTGGCTGCGCCGGCCGCATGAGCAATCCCCGGATCAGGAAACCTTTCTCGGGACGTACGATTCCGGCCAGACGGAAACTGGGGAGACCGGGGAGCCAGCCGGCGACCCGTACGCCCCGGATCTGACCACGCAGGGTGAGCAGGAGACCGTCGCCTACGGCGACGCGGTCGCCTGGGAAGAACTGCCGGTGCCGGACCGGGCGGAAGGCGTGGCCGAGGCCAGCTACTCGGTCACCGCGACCTACTCCGCCGAGGTCACGTATTCCGCCGAGGCGACCGCCGCCGAGGCCGCTCCGGGCGCCTCCTACGACGCCCCGGCTGACGGCGCCGACCCCCCGTATCACTACCACGTGACCCACGACGCCCGGGCGGAAGGCTGGCAGGACGCCCAGGCGGAAGGCTGGCAGCAGGATCCCGGCGATGGCTGGCAGCAGGATCCGGGCGATGGCTGGCAGCAGCCCTGGGCTCCCGTGCGCTCACCCGGTCCGTCCCCGCATATCGTGCAGGCCCGCCGCCGGACGCTCACCATGGTGCTCCTGATCACGGCCGCGGTCATGGGCTCCGCCTTCATAGGCCTCACCCCCTGGTGGACCGCCATCCCGCCGTTCATCATGCTGGGCCTGTACCTGCTGCTGCTGCGCGAGGCCGCCCGCGCCGATTTCGAGCGCGCCCACATATGGGCCGAGGCCCAGGCCCGCGCGGCCCAGGCCGCCCGCCGGGCAGAACTGGCCCGCGAGCGCGCCCGCCAGGCCGAAGTGGCCAGCCAGCCGGAGCCAACCGCCGAGATCATCACGCTCTCCAGGCCAACCGACGACCAGCTCTACGACCAGTACGCCGATGCCGAGATCCGCGCCGTCGGCGACTGACCAGGCGCCCGGCGTGACCTTCGGCGGAACCCGCGCGAAGGCCACCAAGGAGCGAACACGCCCCGGCATTTGCTACGCTGACTGGCGGTCTTGGGGCTGTAGCGCAGTCCGGTAGCGCACCTCGTTCGCATCGAGGGGGTCAGGGGTTCAAATCCCCTCAGCTCCACCCGCTGGATCCGGTCTATGACCTGGTCAGAAGCTCATTCCTTGAGCCCCAGCCTAGTTCCATGGCTGGGGCTTTCGGCATGGTTGGGAGGAATTTGGGAGATCATCTTCTCCCTGTCTCCCGGTATCGTCGGCTGCTCGACCGTCTCGCGTGGTGCCGCTGGCTCGCGGAACGACGCCAAAAGTTGGTCGAGTGGCGGGATGGGTGAGTGGGTGAGGATGGCGGCTCGGGCGCGCAGCGAGTCCTCCCAGCGGGCCTGCAGGGCGTGCTTGAGGTCGTCGCGCATCCTTTCCGAGGCGTGGGCGTACAGGCCGGGAGGGACGCCGGAGCCAGAGGACGTCAGCATGACGGCAACCCTGGTCAGAGAGGCATTCGAAGAGAACCAGGTCAGGATCGGCGCTAGCGCATACCTGGGGTACCAGGAGGTCAGGCGTCCTGGCCGTCGCCCCTACGCGCAGGTACGGATGGCGAGCGTGATCGAGGAGTTCCTCGTGCCGCAGCAACATCACGGTTCAGATCGTGCCTGCTGAGGTAGGCGCCCACTGCGGCCTTCTCGGTGGTTTCGCCATCGCAAGCTTCGGTAACGCGGCGGGTACCGTGTACATGGAGTCACCGGATCAGGGGCAGACCACCGAAGTGCCGTCCGTGGTCAGGCGGCTTTCACGCACCTTCGACACGTTGAGAGCTGACGCGCTACCCCGTGGAGCCTCACGAGACCTGATCGGGAAGGTAGCTGAGGAGCGATGGGCCACAACATAGACAACCTCGTCTGGCGCAAGAGCAGTTACAGCGGCAGCAACGGTGGCAACTGCGTCGAAATCGCCATTATGGCCGACGATAGTCGCGCCGTGCGGGACTCCAAGGATGCTGGCGGGCCAGTTCTGGAGTTCGGGCCGGATGGCTGGCGGGCGTTCACGGTGGCGATCAAGGCTGGCGAGCTCGACCTAGCCTGAGCGGCGCGCGTGCTGGCTGGCGGGACGTGCCTGGTCTAGCCGACTACGCCGCCGTCTTCGAGCGACACTGCAGTGCCAGCTTCCTTAGCGTCCAGGCACGCCGCGATCCGGCGACCGACCAATGGCGTAGTCCGCGCGGCCACCTCTTCAGCGGCCACGAACGCAAACCCTGCAAGCTCATCTTCGGGCAGCGTGATCGCATCGATTTCTGCGGTCGTGAGCATCCCGCCGTCGTACACCACCACGAGGCCCTCGGGGCGTTGCGGCCGCGACGGCACCCAGTCCACTGCCAGAACCCGGCCGGGAGGCCGGTCCAGCCCGAGTTCCTCGGCTACCTCCCGGCGGCATGCGGCATAAGGAGACTCCTCTGCCTCCACAGCTCCGGTCGCCGACGTGCTGGACCGGGTGGATCAGTTCCCCGACTTCGGCCTGCGCCGCAACAACTATGCGCTGACCTTGACTGGAGACGAGCTGTCCGACACGGAACGCAACGCCGCCGGATCGGCTCCGCCGACCGCCCGTGCCGACGACGTGAACCTAGACCTGGATCTGCCGTGATGCGCGCGCTCCCGGTGAGCGGAGGCAGCGGGT